>CAKZMA010000662.1 GCA_937127375.1 uncultured Coleofasciculus sp.
GTTTTGAAGAGAATGTTATCGGTAAAACCCGCCCCTACAGACGGTTGGGTCGCCCACCCCTCCCCTACTGGCTGGAGAAAAACTGGTGATCGCATCCAGTACTACTATTTGTACTAGGGAGCGGTTCTAATCTGTTGAGGATCGATGCTGTTGGGGTCGCGAACTTGAGCAATTGGTTGGTCTAACTGTTGGAGAACCTGTTGCTGCTGGTTGATTTCCAGCTCAATGGGGAATAGACTATTAGCGATCGCGTGACCTAATCTGGCTGGAAACTCCTGCTGGATAAGGGTAGAGACTTGGGAGGCGGCGTAAGCGATAAAAGGGGTATCGGGCGATCGCACGGTGATGTTGATCTGCTGCGTTTGGGTGTTATAGTTGGATTTGACCTCAATCTCGTCATGTAGTACAAGTAATTGCAAGTGTAAGTGATAAAAAACGGACTTTACAATGTTGTAGGTGCTGTTATTCGCATGGGATTAACTGTACTAACCATTCCTCTACTCATACGTCTCATTGGGGTTGAGGAATATGGTCTGTGGACGCTTACTTCCGCTACAGTTGGGATTGTCAGCCTAGCTGAGGGAGGTCTTTCTGTATCTACCACTGTTTTCTTGTCAAAGGATTTAGCTAATGATGATGCCGATAGTGCCTCTCAGACACTATCAGTAACAGTAGGAACAATGCTTCTACTAGCCACGATGGCTGCAATTGTCTTGTGGGTAGGCGCTCCAAGACTTATTGGCTTATTTCCCTTACTGGAGCAAAGACAATATCTAGCAGCTGTGCAAGCATTACAAGTCGGCGGACTCGTAATTTGGGCGCAATTGCTTCAAAGAGTTTTAATTGGAGTTGAACAAGCACATCAGCAATACGGAGTAATCAATGTTCTCAATACACTCCAGATCACTCTAAGTAATCTAGGTATGTTAATAGTGGCATGGCTGGGTGGACGGACAACTGAACTGATGCAATGGCAAGCTGTTGTCAGTGTAGGCGTTTTAATTATTCATGGTTGGGTAGGATGGTTACTACTCAGACATTTAAAAATACATCTAGCTTGGAATAATACTAAAGGAATGGATATTGCCAAATACAGCTTAATGACATGGTTGGCATCATTGGGCAGCGCCCTCTTTAATAAAGCTGATAGAATATTAGTCGGAGCGTCATTAGGTACTGGCTTATTAGGAGTTTATGCCGCAATTACTAATGTTACAGTACAAATTAATTCATTTTCGGCTGTGGCTATTCAACCTGTACTTCCGGCAATAAGCAACCACATTGCTAGAAAGGAATTCGACCTATTAACGCTACAGCGACAAGTCAAACAGGCACTTGAGATAAATAGTATAATTGCTCTAGGATTAGGTGCGGGACTTCTAGCACTTGCACCGCAAATAATCCAAGTAGTGATCCCTGGGCAATTTCCTAGGAATTATTTATCAGAGTTTAATACTGCAACAATAATTTATTCACTCTATTCTGTGAATGCTGTTGGTTACTACGTACTCCTAGCTATCAAGGCTGTGAATAAATTTATGGTGATTCAACTTGCCAGTGGGATAATATCACTTGCTCTTATAACTATTGGTTTACACAGTTTTGGTTTACTGGGAGCAATCGCAGGAAATGTGGGCTATCTGGGAGTTTTTGTATTAACCTTTTTAGGGATGAAAAACTTGAATATACCGTTGCGATTATGGCTGGATTGGCTGAAGTTTCCTTTAGCATGGTTCTTATCAGTGATATTTATAAATACAGCTTATCAAATAAACTTAAATTATAAAATATTTATATTTGCGTTAGAAGTCATTGTCATTTTAAATTGGTTTAAATCAACACAAAACATTAATTTCCTAACTTTGATTCGGCAGCTAACCCAAAAAAAATGTTAAACGTTCGTTTTTTTTCAAAAATTTATCGCCGCTTTTTGTTATATATATGGAAAATTAGATGTATTTTTCCATCTAAACCATTGACTACATTTTTGTTAAATGATGGTTCTCGCTTTGATTATCATCTAAAAACTGCTATTGGGGGTTCATTATTTTGTGGCGGATTTGAAAATCAAGAAACTGAATTTTTACAGCAAACATTGAAACCTGGAAGTATATTTTTCGATATTGGTGCAAATGGTGGTTTTTATACTGTTATTGCTGCCAAACAAGTAGGATTAAAGGGACATGTGTATGCTTTTGAACCTGGACAGTCTGAGTTAGAACTTTTGCGTCATAACATTTCCATAAATAATCTCAACAATGTTACTATCGTCGAATGTGCAGTTGGAAATACAACTGGTACAGCACAACTTGCCATTTCTTGTGATGGAGCGATGAATTCTTTAGCTAAAACTAATCATCCCTGGCAATGTATCGAACGGTGGCAATCTGTAAAAATTATTAGCTTAGATAATTTCATACAAGAATATGGAATCAAAAAAGTTGATTTTATCAAAATTGATGTAGAAGGAGCTGAAAAGCTTGTTTTTGAAGGAGCTAATCGTATCTTGTCTTCTGATCAGGAAATAATTGTTATGTTTGAGGCTTATGAACTTAATGTTAACAGTTTTGGATATTCTGTTCAGGAATTTATAGAAAATCTAATAAATTCAGGAATGTATTTGTATTACTTAAATAAGTTGAATTATTTGACAAGAATTTACAAATACGATTCTAGATTTGGCAAAAAAATTTATAATTTTATCGTCACTAATAAACCATTTAAATTAGAACACTAACGTTTATGACTCTACTACCAAAAATTGCTCGCCGCATCCAAATTTTAGCCCATATAATTGAAAACCCAAATCTATTGGCACTTATTTTGCAAGGGGGTTCAATCAATAAGTTTATCTCCTTAGATCAACCCTGGCTACATGAATTAAATATAAAAACAGTTCTCGATATTGGCGCACATGCTGGTATATCCGCTGTTACGATTCACTCAGTTTTCCCAAAAGCACAAATTTACTCGTTTGAACCTTTGCCAATTTGTTTTCAAAAATTGCAAATGAGAATGGCAGGTGTGAAAAACTTTAAGGGATTTAATATTGCACTTGGAGATTGTTCAAGTACTTTGCCTCTGGATTGTAATAGCTTTACACCATCATCTTCATTTCTTAAAATGACCGATTTGCATAAAACAGAATTTCCTTATACCCGTCATAGCCAACCTCTGAGAGTTAAGGTAGAAAGACTAGACACCATAGCTGAACAACTTACAATTATCGACCCTCTCTGGATTAAAGTTGATGTTCAAGGCTACGAAGAAAAAGTTATTCAGGGTGGTGAGAAGACAATTCAACGAGCCAAACTAATTATTATAGAAACCTCTTTTCAAAAACTGTATGAAGGTCAGCCCTTATTTGACAATATATATAATCATCTGATAAGATTTGGTTTCAAGTATTTTGGTTCTATTGACCAGTTGCGTAGCCGTAAAAGTGGACAGGTTTTGCAAGAAGATAGTATTTTTATGAAAAAATAATAATCAGAAATTTGTACTGCTTTACTTAAACTAAAATAAAGGATTTTGGAAAATGTTAAATTTAAGCGCTCTCAAAGAAAAAGGAATTAGAAAATTTTGTATAAGAACGTGGAGTTTATGGGAAAAACTGGGAATTCACCTTTCTCCCAATCACTTTTACTGGCCTATACCCGATACGTCAGAGCTAATGAACTATGACTTTAGTCAAGCTTTTACCACGGAGGGAATTGATTTCAATGATCAAGCAATGCTAGATTTATTGAGTAAAATTTCTAACTATAGAGAAGAGTATGCTAGTATATATACAGGATCTGCTTATGAGTCAAATGGTGACGGAGCTATACTTTATGGTATGATTAGGAAATATAAACCAAGGCGGATTATAGAAATCGGCTCAGGATTTTCTACGAGAGTTTCATGGTTTGCTTTACAACAAAACCAATCAAAAAGTTATTCTGGAGAAATAGTCTCAATTGAACCGTATCCCTCAACCGTTTTGCTAAATTTGGTCGATCAAAGTAATGATATTACCCTAATTCAAGAAAAGGTCGAAAAAGTCGGAAATCTCATTTTTGAATCCCTGAGCGCCGGAGATGTACTATTTATTGATTCCTCACATGTTGTTAAATGTGGCAATGATGTACATTTTATCTACTTAAATTTACTACCCAAAATTCCAATCGGAACGATCGTACATATACATGATATTCGTTTTCCTTATGAATACCCAAGGGAGTGGGTCATTAAGGCAAAAAAATTTTGGAATGAACAATATTTACTTCAAATGTTTTTAAGCTTTAATGATAGTTTTAAAATTGTATTTGCTGGAAATTATATGTACAATAAGTATCCCAAGATAATGAGAGAATCATTAGTAGGCTTGGGTGACGAAGAAAATGGCTGGCCCGGATGCTTTTGGATAACAAGAGTAAAGTGAGGACTATTACAACATGGAGAGTAAGCCACTCGTTTCTATTATTACAGTATGTCGCAATAGTCAAACTTATATTAGATATGCAATAGAGTCAGTTTTAAATCAAGGCTATCCTTATATTGAATATATTATAGTAGACGGAAACTCAACCGATGAAACTATAGCTGTTATCCAAGAATATGAACCGAAGTTTAAAGGTAGAATGCGCTGGATATCTGAACCCGATCAAGGTATCTATGATGCTATGAATAAAGGAATAAAGCTGGCAAAAGGTGAAATTATTGGAATCCTTAATAGTGATGACTGGTACAGCGCCATTGCTGTCGAGAAGGTTGTCGCTCTTTTTCTGAGTGATACAAATATAGGTTTAGTACATGGTAGACTCGCCAACTATAATAATCAAGATAAACTAGATAGTGTTTATGGAAAAAGGCTGAGCCGTTTCTCTTTTGCTGAACAGACACCTTTTAGTCATCCAACCTGTTTCGTTAGAAAAACAGTATATGATAGTATTGGTATTTTCGATGTGCAATTTAGAACGGCATCCGATTATGATTTTATGTTACGGGTTTACGGTTCAGAAACTATTAAAACTGTTTACCTTGATGAGGTAGTAACAAATTTTAGAAAAACTGGCGTTACGTCTTCAATGCGTATTTCGCCTATAGTCCAAATTTTTAGGCTGCTTAGGAAAAACAAATACAGATTTTCCTATATAATAATTGGCATTGTATACAGACTAACCAGAGATATAATAAAAATTGCTTTAGTGTCAATGAAATTAGAGGTAGTAATTAAATTCAGGCGTCGCTGGAGTCACCTCCATGAAAAAGTATGAAATCCAAAAGTAATTTACTACTAAGAAATTTAATTTGTGCCTATATTTTTTTTGCTAGCTGGACAGATTCGTTTTCTTTGTCCGAAAAATTGCCTTTACACATTGTCATTTTAGGTGCTATTGTAGTTGTTTTTATAATAGCGTTTCTCAATGGTAAAAAAAATCTGTCTAGAGCCTATAAACCTGAAGACTTTCTTGTGATCCTATGCTTTATTGGAGTGTGCTTATCAGGGCTTTTAAATCCGAATGGAAAGACAGTGAACTATGTTATTGCCTATTTTGCTGTCTTCATAATAGGTTATTTACTTTTAAAAGGGATAGTTGCTCAAAATATTAACTGGCAAACTTTGCTTAAAATAAACACAATTGCTCTTATTTTTGTAGCATTATTTACAATATTTGAGTTCTTGATAGAATTTTTGACTGGCTTTGATATCCAAACATTTATACCTAGAGAAAATCCAGCAAGAGCAACTTATCTTCTTCGATTTCCCAGAGCCTATGGTTTTGCACATGAGCCAACTATCTTGGCTTTCTACTTTAATACTCTGGGTCTTATTGGTTTATGGAAATTATGGTATTGGAATAGTATTGGCAGAGTTTTTCATAGATATTGGTTGAAAATTCCTCTCACTCTGATCGCAATATTTGCATGGCTCAGTACATTTTCTGCCGCCGGATTTGTTTTTCTTCCTTGCAGTATAATTCTGGCAAACTGCTTGAAGAAGCGACACAATTTTTCACGAACTATATCCCCTAGACTTATATTTTTAGTTGTACTGAGCATAGTAATAGTGACTCTTCTGCTTTCTATTGTTTATTTGAATATTTTTCAATCTCGAGAGATTATCAACGAATATACAGATCCTCTCCGGAATAAAATTACTTTACAATCTGATGGACAAGCATCTAGGAGAGTTACGGCTTGGATAAATAGCCTTGACAATATACCCAAATCTCCTGTATTTGGTAGAGGTGTGGGATATCAGTCCGATGCTGGCTTGAATAGCTCACTTAACTGGTACTTATTTTTAATGCTAGAAGGGGGTCTAATTTCGTTCTTTCCAATTGCTTTATTTCTTTGCATCTCACTTTTGAGAATAACTGTGTCGAATGTACAAGGGAAGCTCTGGTTTATGACCGGATTTTTAGCTGGAGCCATGCACTTATTGGTTATTTCGACGTTTTATCATCCTTTTTTATGGATATTACTGATTATTTTTTCAACCTGTAATGAACAACAAAAAATTTATGAATGAGCAGCCAATCAAGTTAATTGTAACTGTGGTCAATGACATCACTTCTACGAGTATGCCTCTAAATGAGTTTGTTTTGTATAGAGCAAAACATTATCCTGATGAAAAGCATTTTTTAGTGGTATTCCTCCCTGTAGATGAAGAAACTAAGGCTATTTACCATGATAAATTAGCTAGTTATAGTGTAGAAACAATTGAATGTAATGGAAATTTAAGCAAGTTTTTTACAAGTATGTACTTCCTTGTTAAGGCATTGTATAAGCACAGAAAACAAGCATTATGCCATTTACATTTTTCAAAAACTGCTTTAATGTTAATAATAGAAGGTTTAATATTTCTAAACAGCTTTAAAATACCAAAATTATATACAGTTCATAACGTATATGATAGATATAGTGCGTTAAATAAGCTCGGGACTTTTGTCAGTACTTTACTCTGTGAGCGGGTGAGTTGTAATAGCTACTCTAGTTACTTGGCTCTTCCGTCGATAGTTAGGGATATAAGACAGTGTGAGTTGAATGTAATTTATAATGGCATAGATATTACAGCTATTGATGCTACTGCTGCAAGTTGCAAAGCTAATCTATCTCTGTCTGCCAACGATGTCGCTCAGCAATTTAGGTTAATTTCTGTAAGTAGATGTGTAAAAGCCAAGAATATATCTTTTTTATTTAAAGTTTTGCGAGACTTGCAACCCTTCATTACATTGACTATAGTTGGAGATGGTATTTTACTACCAAATCTCAAGCAGCAAGCCAAAGACTTAAAAATTGATGATCGTGTTTTTTTTAGGGGTCGTCTCTCTCGCGAAGCCGTATACAGAGAAGTTCTTCAGGCTGATCTTTACGTGTCAAGTTCTATATGGGAAGGTCTTGGCAATGCAGTACTAGAAGCGATGGCTTTAAGGAAACCTGTGGTTTTATCTAATATTGATCCATATAAAGAGATCGCTGAAAAGGGTAAAGGTAGTGTTAAAGTGCTTGATCTCAGCATTACTGTATGGACGACACTAATTAAAAAGTTAAGCCGAGAGTCGAAAAGTACTCTTGAACAGTTGGGTGAAGCAAATAGAAAAATTATTGAAGATAATTTTTCTTTAACCAAAATGCATGAAAAATACTCACATATATATGAAAATTTATGGAATAAACGAGCATCGGTTGCGTCAAGAAGGAGTTTTTAGCGCTGAGCGCTGGTGTATTTACACATTAGAAATGGAGGCTTTATCAGGAGGCTTTTAGATCACTTGTACTGTAACTATGCGAGAGCGCACTGCCATTCAACTCCCAGCCAATACGACAGAAGTGGGTAGAGCATTTATGGGGTGAACGCAACTGGCATTATTATTTATGGAATATACTGATGTTCCAAAGTTGGTTAGATGAAAATAAAAAGTCCATTCTATAGTGAGTAAACGATAGTGGGTTTATTGTCGATTGAGGAATTAAATTCAATATTAGCATGTCCTAAATGTCAACAAAGATTGAATCGAACAGATGACAGCTATTACTGTACCAATGAAAATTGTAATTATTACCAAACAAATAACTTTACAATAGTGGACAATTATCCAGTAATTGTAGATTTTGAACAGAGCATATTAAACAAGAAAGAAATAATTAGTAATCCAGGCGCAAGTGTAATTTTGCGAAATACTAATCCTTTAAAAAAAAGGTTGAAAAAGCTTTTGTTCACAAATGCCACCTCTAACATTTCGCAGCATAATGCTATTTACTTCAAATCATTGCTTGAAACTGCTTCTTCTAATCCTGTTGTTTTGATTATTGGGGGAGCTTCAAAAGGTAGAGGAACTCAACTTTTGTACGACAGTCAATCTCTTCAACTGATTAGCTTTGATCTCTATGGAACACCTTTAACCCAATTTATTGCTGATGCACATCAAATTCCACTTGTCGATCAGAGTATAGATGCTGTCTGGATTCAATATGTTTTGGAACATGTACTTGAACCTAAACAGGTTGTTTCTGAAATTTATCGAGTCTTGAAAAAAGGTGGTATTGTTTATTCTGAAACACCATTTATGCAGCAGGTACATGAAGGTCCTTATGACTTTACCCGCTTTACAGAGAGTGGACATCGCTGGCTGTTTAAGAAGTTTGAACTTATTGATTCAGGTGTAGTCATGGGAGCTGGAACTCAGTTGATGTGGACAATTGAGCATGTAGTTAGAGGAGTTTTTCAGAGCGTTTATGTTGGTAAAATTGTTAAAATCTTACTATTTTGGTTACAGTATATAGATAAAATAATTCCTCAAGGCTATACAATAGATAATGCATGTTCTATTTATTTTTTAGGCAGGAAAGCTGATAAAGAACTTTGCCCTAGAGATATAGTAGGCTATTATAAAGGAGCAAGTAAAATAGTTAGATAGTATAGGTACAGTTAACTCTATCACTCCTTAGATTAAAAAAATAAACATAAGTTCATCATAACCAACTACAGGTATAACTGATCCTAGAGTGCAGGCAGATTTACCAGATTTTACCCAGCAAATGATGTACCTGGATATGATAACCTATCTACCTAATGACATTCTTACTAAGGTAGACAGAGCAACGATGGGTGTGAGCTTGGAAGCTCGTGTACCGTTCTTAGATCATCGAGTGGTAGAGTTTGCTTGGACACTGCCGTTATCTATGAAAATTCGCCAGGGTCAAGGTAAATGGCTACTGCGCCAAGTTTTGGATAAATATGTGCCGCAAAGCTTGATTGATCGTCCTAAAATGGGATTCGGAGTTCCGATAGACTATTGGTTGCGGGGTTCTCTACGAGGCTGGGCAGAAGATTTACTCAACGAGCATCGGTTGCGTCAAGAAGGATTTTTCAACCCTCAGCCAATTCGCCAGAAATGGGATGAGCATCTTGCAGGCGATCGCAACTGGCAAGCCTATCTGTGGGATTTATTAATGTTCCAGGCATGGTTATAGTACATTTGCACTGGAAGAATCTCAGCATAAACTATGCAGACATAGATGATTTAGTTAGGACGGTAGGTTTTAGACTGAAGTTACCCCCATACAGATGTACTGCACCCAGGCTAAAGCCTTATACCGTAATGGTTTGAACGCTCAAGCCTCTCAAAAATCGTACCCATGTAGCACTTGCAAAAATACCGCGATCGCGGTATTTTTGCAATATGACAAGAGATCGGTTGAAACCCACGCTACATCAAGGTTTCAGCGATTGTACCCATGTAGGGCGGCTAAAAAATCGCGGAAAGCCGCACGGTGAGGTAGTTTTGATTTTTTGGCTGGGGGAACTTCAGTTTAGACCTAGTACGCCAATTGAAGTAGGTGTAAAACATTTTGTTGATTGGTATAGATCATACTATTCAGATGACTAAGACAATAAAAGTGCCTTATAAAGACTATCCAATCTTGCTAGCATCCCATTTAAAGTGAATCTCTCTGGCAAGGAACAAGAATAAGTTGTCTCATCCTGATGGTCAAAGGTATTACTGTTGCTAATTGCCATAGCTTTCTGAATGGCTTGAGGAAAGGCACTCGGTAGCGCATCTTTTTCCAGACTCAAAAACTGTTTAGCCCAGTTCAATTCTTCAGCCCAACCAGTAGAATCTCTAACCACAACAGGTAAACCACTAGCAACGGCTTCCAAAACCGAACGAGGCAGCCCTTCCCAGCGGCTAGCTAGTAAAAACACATCACCCGCAGCCAAGGCTAACCGAGAGTCAGGAATAAATCCAGGTAAGACAGTTCTTTGAGTTAACCCAAATTCTGCGATACGACTGACTAAGGCAGATTTTAAAACCCCATCCCCAACAAAAAGAAACCACGCCTCTGGCTCAAGCTTCAAAAACTCCCTAAATATTTCAGCATGAAACAAAGGATCTTTTTGTGGCTTACAGTTGGCAACAGTTACGACTAGAGGGACATCTTCAGGAATATTCCACTGGCGACGAGCCTCAGCACGCATTGCTAAATTCCCCCTGATAGCCGCAAAAGGAGTTGGATCTATACCAGAACGAATTGTCCGCTCAGCAGCTTGTGGGGCTAATTTGAGTTGATGGGCTAGCTTCCGATCAGCCTCGCTAACAAAAATAAGCACATCTGTTACCGCTCCAGCCATACGTTCTGCTGTTTCTAGTAACCATTGAGAACTAGAAAGAGCTACTCCAAAGCCGAAACCATGAACAGTATGGACAATATGGCAATTACCCATAACACGAGCTGCCAATCTCCCCAAAACGCCTGCTTTACTGCTATGGGTGTGCACTACTAGAGGCGATCCTAAAGACCTACGTAATTGGCGTAAACAGCGGTACAATTCCAGGAAAGCGCGTCCATCTTGCCAAAGTTTAATGGGACGAGCTAAAGCTGGAACAATAATCAATCTATTACCCAGGCGCTCTCTAGCTTCCTCTATCAAAGCAGCATCGCCAAAGCTACCAGTAACTAGCCATTGAGGCCTCTCAGGGCGATGTAGTTGTGCTACAGTTTCCAGGGTATTGCGTTGTGCCCCACCTCTTTCTAAAGCAGTGATTATATGAACAATAGCGCTCATAAGATATTCTGATTTCCAACTATCTAGCTGCAATAATCTGCCTTAATTTTTTCCGCAAGGCTCCTAGCGTTAGCTGCGGCATCATAGGAACTAATGTAGTCAAACTCGCCTTGACGACCTGCCAAATCTAATCCCCATTCTCTTAACCCTTGTTTGGCTTTTATCACTTCATGGAGGCGATCGCGTCGATAAACTGGATAGGCATTGGGTATAACTAAACTACCTTGATACTTCAGTTCTCCTTTAAACAAACCCCAACTTTTAACGTGGTTTTCAAAATCCTGCTGTTGTTTGGAAATATCCGGTTGGGTATCCTTCTCTAAGGTGATCTCGACGACAAAATAGTCATCTCCTTCATAGGTTCCATAGTATTTAGAGAAAGTTGTAATTCTTTTCCATGAGCCTTGAGTCGTAAAGTTGTGAAGAATATTGTCACTATATCCCAAATCACCATTAAAGCGATAGAACAGAGACAATAGCTTCCTATATTCTAGATCCTTTTCGAGGGGTTTACCAATTAGCCGGGATATTGTTGCTATTGGAATCGTCGAGATCACTCGATCATAGTATTTTTTGCTATCTAAAAACTCTATTTCAAATCTTTCACCTCTACGAGTTATTGCTTTCACTTCGCAGTTCGTGAAAATGTTTACTCCCTGAGATAATAAAATATCGTTAGCTACCTCATACATTTTATGAAAACCTTCTGGTGGTCTTACCACAACTTCCTTCAGAGTTGGCGGCTCGACTAAAGCAGTATCTCTATACTGCAATAGCTTAGAAATAATTGATTTTAGGGAAGCAGCTTTCTCGATCTCTCCTAGCCGTTTGGTGGCAAATTCAATATCTATCTCTTCATCCCTAATCCCATACAGAATTTCTATATAACTTTTTAATCCGCTTTTTTCATAAACATTTTTACCAATGTAATATTTTACAAATGCAGGTATATTATCTCGTTGCCAGTATCGGAACTTACAGTAAGCCAAGTCTAAACAGGCATAGCTAAAGTTAACTAAACCATGGTCTCGGATATAGCCGTTGAGGGTACAAGGATATTTGTCTATAGTTCCTCGTGGCGTTAAAGAACCCATCTGGTTTTTAATTTGTAAGCACAAATCTTTGATGCGAGGAAAAGTTGTGAACAGACTATGATCTACAGGAAATACAAAGGCTCCAATATCATAGTTCAGATTGTCTATAGTGAAATTGCGGTGAAGCCCTCCCAAGACTGGAGCTTTTTCTATCAAATCCACTTCAAACAGCGGACTGGCAGACAGCTCACCAGCTAAAACAACTCCAGTAACTCCTCCACCTAGAATTGCAATTTTCTTTTCCATCTTGTTCTCTCAGATTATCTACCGGACAGACGCTAGACAATTATACCTGGTTCCTCATAAACTTTAGGTTATCCCTTTGGTGGGTTACGGCGTAAACAACTGTAGTTGCTGGGGCTAGTTTTGGTTTAGTTCCCCTAACCTACCCGAATGGCGTGGCACAGCTAAAATGATGGAAGAGATTTTCAGGATTGTCTGGGTACACGTCGGTGAAACCCTACAATTTTAATCCATCAAATTGGGTTTGCCACGCCACTACTGGAGAATTTTTTAAGACCTTCTTAGAACATACACTAGATGAAATCTGCTTTAGTAACTGGTTCTACAGGATTCATTGCCAGCCATCTCATACCATTGCTCATCCAACAAGGGTGGAAGGTTAGAGCTGCTATTCGCAATCCTACCAATAAGCTTCCTTCTAAAGTATCTACCGCAAATTTAGGTAATATTGATGGTCTTACCCAATGGGAGCCAACCCTGACAGATATGGATACTGTAATCCACTTAGCAGCCCGCACCCATATCCTGCACGATAATACCCCTAACCCGGAAGCAGAATTTTTGAAAGTTAATGTACAGGGTACAGCTAACCTTGTCAAACAATCAATTGCCGCAGGAGTAAAGCACTTTATCTTTATCAGCTCCATCGGTGCTATGGCAACCCTAAGCGACCATCACCTCACGGAAACCTCCCCATGCCAACCCGACACTCCTTACGGACGCAGCAAACTCCAAGCCGAACAAGCCCTAATCGAACTTGCCAGCCAAAGCAACATGACCTGGACTATCCTACGCCCTACCCTAGTCTACGGTTCTGGCAACCCTGGCAACATGGAACGCCTAATTAAACTTATCAATCGAGGCATACCCTTACCCTTTGGTCTAGTTAACAACCGCCGCAGCCTTCTCTACGTCGGTAATCTCGTTAATGCGATCGCGACTTGTCTAACTCACCCCAACGCCAAAAACCAAACGTTTCTGGTTAGCGATGGTCAAGATCTCTCCACAGCCGAACTCATCCGCAAGATAGCCTACCACTTAGAACGCCCTTGTCACCTCCTCCCAGTACCACCCAGCCTGCTCAAACTAGCAGGTCATCTAGGAGATACCATCGAGCAATTCACTCAACGCCCCCTACCTCTCAATCGTTCAACCATTGACCGCCTACTAGGTTCCCTCGTCGTTGACAGCAGCCATATCCGAAACACCCTCAACTGGGAACCTCCCTACACCGTTGACGAAGGACTCTCAAAAACCTTGCGCTGATGCACCTCTATAACGGAACTCACCGAAAACCAATAGGTCATATAGTAAAAGATGTGTGTGTGAGAAG
>CAKZMA010000663.1 GCA_937127375.1 uncultured Coleofasciculus sp.
ACCACCTTGATTTTTATCTAAAAGATGATGAAAGACCCGCTCCTCCGCAGCTAGGAACTGGCGCATTGTTTCCCGATGAGCCTGATAGGCTAGTAAAGTTGCATCAGTCAGGTAAGTGGGTTCGGGTTGATTCATGGTAGTGGGTTTGATTCCTTTACGAGATTGAGGGACGGGGTAAGAGGTAGGGATAGAGCCAAAATTGTTTTTTGAAGTAGGTGTAGGCATTAAGGAGCGACTAGGGGACTGGCTAGAGCGAGGACACGGTAGGTTTTGGGCAGGCTCCGACAATCGATGAGATGGAGAGTTTGTAGGTATTTGAGTCGGTTGGGTATTTGGATAGGCTGACAGGTTCTCTGGGTTTTCATCGTGATCCTTACTCTGACTAAGACCTTGACCGTTGTCGGGACTTGGCTTAGTTAATTCAGAGTTTGAGTGAGAGGAAGCAAGCGTTTCTAAATTGATCGGTGGCAGTATCTCAATTTTCTCAGTTTTTTTCCGTATCCGAGCGCCACTGAGCATCCAGGTTGTGGGGGACAGGGGCGGATCTTCAGCCAATTTTACTAAGTTAGACCGTTCCAGAGTTTTAACATTGCGATCGCGGTACAAAGCCGTTAAATCTACCTCAATACCCCGAGTCACCAAGGTTGCTAAGGCAATTAGTAGACCCCGCAAACCCCCACCGTAACCCCCGAAGGATACTGTCACACAGTCTTGATTTGGTAAGATCTGACTGACTAGGTTAGTGAGAAGACAGCGAGGGGATAGCTCGAGGAAGACTCTAGCCCCTGCGGCATACATAGCCTCAATTTGAGCCATAAACTGCACAGGTTGCACGAGTTGTTTTCCCAACAAATTCTGAATCGTCGCCGGATCTTGACTATGGAGTGAAGCCGTTACATTAGCATAAACCGGACATTTTGGAGCCGCCAGCTTAAACTTCTGGAGTGATTGAATCCAGGCTTCCTGAGTACCAACCATCAGTGGGGAGTGAAATGCACCGGCAACCGATAGCACTTTCGCTTTGATTCCATTAGCTTTTAAGGTAGTAGTAACCTGCTCCACGGCTACTTGGGGTCCTGAAATCACGGACTGCATGGGAGCGTTGATATTAGAGATTACAACATTTGGATATGGCTGAAGATAAGGCTCGAGTTCCTTTTTGCCCAACATGATAGCTGCCATAACACCCGCTTGAGTTATACAAGCCTCTTCCATCATTTGACCCCGCATCCTGGAAAGCCAGAGAAAATCTTCCGGACTGAAAACACCCGCTGCATAGAGCGCACTATACTCACCATAACTATGTCCACCAACCATATCTGGCCAGATCCCTAATCGGTTGGCTAACTTCCAAAAGCCCATAGCCAATGTTCCCACTGCGGGTTGGGTAATGGCGGTAGCCCGTAGTTCCTGCTCTTGTTCTTGGGTTTGTTGCTCTGAGAAACTTGCTGGTGGATAAATAATCTGACTCAAACGTTTTGGTAACTCAGACCGTAATGTTATGTCAGCAAACTCTAGGGCTTTACGGAGTTCATCAATGTATAACGCGATCTCTCGCCCCATGTTCACAAACTGAGAGCCTTGTCCTGGGAACAAAATTGCCAATTGACCAGGGGACTGCTCGGCTGGGCAGCCGAGCTGAATATGCGGCTTTAGTGGGGTTTTATTGGAAGCATTAGACAAATGTTCCACCAGTTGTGCCAGAGTTTGTTGCAGTTCTAACCGATTTTGGACAACAAACCCTAAACAAACTCGTTGTTGTCCCTCATCTTTGGCAGCTTTCGTAAGAGTATAGGCTAAGTCGCATAGCCTTAAGTGACTGCCTGCCTGGATCACCTGCTGCAACCATTCTACTTTATGTCGTAATGCCTCATGGGTTGGAGCTTGGAGGATAAAGAGTTCAGCCGGCCAATCTCTAGCTCCGATTTCGGGCGGTCTCCAATCGCTTTTGTCCTCCTCTAGGAGAATATGATAATTGGTGCCACCAAAGCCGAAGGCGCTCACTGCTGCACGTCTGGGATAGTCTGGATGTGCCAACCAAGGACGTGGTTTGTTCAGTAAATAAACTGGACTGTCAGGAGCTGTGATTGGGGTTAGGGGAGTTTCGACTCCATAGTGGGGTGGCAGGACTTTGTGATAGACAGACAATGCCGCTTTGATCAATCCCGCTACTCCAGCGGAGGATTTGGTGTGTCCAATCATTGATTTGATAGACCCTATTGCACAAGCATTAGGCGTGGCCTGATGATCCTGTAATATCCGAGTAATGGTTTCCAGTTCAGCTCGATCTCCTGCTACTGTACCTGTTCCATGCGCTTCATAAAGCTCCAGGGTTTTTGGGGAGATCCCTGCTTTTCCGTAAACGCGATCAAGGGCTCGGCGCTGACCTACTGGATGTGGGGCTGTCAGGCTCAGAGCTTTACCATCACTTGAACCGGCGCTGGCTTTAATCACGGCATAGACTCGGTCGCCATCACGCTTGGCATCAGCTAAACGTTTCATAACAATAACAGCTAGTCCTTCACTAATGACAATGCCATCGGCGGCTTGATCGAAAGGACGGGGTTGACCAGAGGGAGAAAGGGCATGGGTTTTACTGAAGCAGAGGTAGCTAAAGGGACTGAGGTTAGTATCAATCCCACCCGCGATCGCCACGTTACTCGTGCCTGTTTCCAACTCCCGTACTGCCAGATTAATAGCTGCTAGGGAAGAACCACAAGCTGCATCAACTATAAAATTACTGCCACCAAAGTCAAAACGGTTGGCAACTCGCCCAGCCGCTACGTTGAGTAACAAACCTGGGAAAGAATCCTCAGTCCACTCAGGAAAGCGCATCCAAACAGATTCCCCAGGCTCTCCCATAAGTTGGTTAATCTCGGAGCGAGCGGCATATTTCGACCCTAGATCGCCAATCCCACCTCCAGCTCCTAAAATAACGCTGGTATGTTCACGATCAAAATTGCCATCTGCATAGCCTGCATCTTCTAAAGCCAGACGGACTGTCTCAAGGGTCAATAATTGTAGGGGTTCAATTGACTTGAGAACAGTGGGCGGAATCCCAAATCTCAGGGGGTCGAAGGCAACTTCATCCAGAAATGCTCCCCATTTCGAGTAAATTTTGTCTCGCGCTCGGCGGTCTGAGTTATAGTACAATCGCCAATCCCAACGGTTTTCTGGAATCTCGCTGATACAGTTGACTTGTTCAATGATATTTTGCCAGAAGATGTCAGGAGCTTGTGCCTTTGGCAATAGAGTGCTTATCCCAATGATGGCAATATCAGCTGGGGTTGGCATTGGAGCAAAATCCAAGTCTTGAGGGACGGTAGCTGTTTCGATCCAGGCAGTGCTGTTAACAGAAACCTCTTCGTGGAGTTGTGATACAGTGATCACTTTTGAGCGTAAGGTCGCGACCTGACCAATCATGTACATCCCATCTTGTTTTTGGGTGTCAATATCCACAGGAACAATGCCCTCTGCTGTCCTGACTAACCCTTTGGATGCAACTCGGAGGCGACCTATGCTTAGATCTTCCAAGGCATCTTTAATTTCTTCGAGGGATCGCTGTTCGCGTTTGAGCCGTTGGCGAGTCGCCTCAAATTCTTGGGCAAAGGGGGTGACTGCACAACGGCTAGCATGTCCGGGTCCTGTTTCTAAGTTGACCGTCTCCCGACAGTCCAAAATAACTTGCTGGAATTGTTCATCAATTGCCTGACAACGCACCGCCTCTTCCGTAAAGAGGTAAGCACTTCCCATCAAGACACCAACTTTCATACCCCGTTCGACCAGGGGTGCTGCCATGACTGCAACCATTGCCGCCGACTGGGCATCATGAATTCCTCCAGCAAACAGTACATGGATTTTAGATTCCAATTCCGGAGGGGTTTCAGTCAACAGCTTGTCCACCATGTTGTTCCAGAGGACAAAACTGCTTAACGGTCCGACATGACCACCACACTCGCGTCCTTCAAAAACAAAACGATATGCCCCCTGATGCAAAAATAATTTCAGAAGAGCTGGAGTTGGGACGTGTAAATAGGTCGCAATGCCTTGCTCTTCCAATTGTTTGGCTTGATCCGGTCGCCCACCCGCAATCAAGGCGAAGGGTGGTTTCACCTGCATCACTGCTTCGAGTTGAACTTGACGGAGTTCTTGGGGAACGAAGCCAAGAATACCGATCCCCCAACTGCGATCACCCACTAAAGTCTTAGTTTCTTGCAGTAATCGTAACACTTGTTCACCCTTCATCAGGGCTAGAGCCAGCATCGGTAAAGCCCCTGCCTCAGCAACCGCATTAGCGAAGGCAGCACAATCACTCACACGAGTCATCGGTCCTTGAACAATAGGATAGCGAGTGCGATGAGACAGAGCCAGGGGCGCATCAGGGCTTAAAGCGGGGAATTTTTGGGCAATGGCAAGATGAGACTGTCTGACCTGGGAAATAGCCTGAACTAAGCGGCCTGTTGTTCGGTAGCGGTCTCGTAAAGTAGCTGTTAAACCAATGACCTGCCCCATAGGCCAAGCTACTTTGCCAGATTCTTCCCAACCTAGAAGTGGTTGTGCTCTCTGTTTCCAGCACTTAAGACGCTCTTGGGGGTCTTCAAAAGCTAACTCTACGTCTTCTGCAATCTGTTTGAGTTGTTGGACGGCTTTGAAACCTGGACGGGAGAAAACTCGACAACCCCAGCCTGCTTGCTCACCAATGAGGATTGCTTCTTGACCATTACTATTGGCAATCAGCTTTTGCCAGTTGACCGATAAGGCAGACTCT
>CAKZMA010000664.1 GCA_937127375.1 uncultured Coleofasciculus sp.
TGCGATCGCGACACCAATGCTAGACCCCAGCATAACCTGTATAGGGTCTGATATCAAGTCCTGTTAATTGCCTCTAACAGCAATGCTGTTACAGTAAGATTTTTAGGCTTTTTTGCTTATGGGTGATTAGCCGGACATCATATTAAAAACGAATACCTAATAACCTTCCCTCATCAGTATCGTCAGTAAGTCTAAGTCTCATAAAAGAATCGAAATCAAAATCAGGTGAGAATTCTGACCATGGAATCATATCTGAATTTAGAGTACAGATATATTGAAAACCACGTTCCCGCGACTCTCTAGCAGCTAATTCAAGAGCGCGGGCGACTTGCCTCTCATCAACTCCATCAAAAATAGTGCTGTCATGAATCAGTAGGCGTGGCGATGGATGACGGTTAGACCAGAGTTGTGCCAACATTAGGTCATAACAAAATATTTTCATTTTATTAATACCTTCACTACCAGCACGCTCAATGTCTACGTTGAATTGAAAACCATTATCTCCTACATTAATGATGAGTGTTCCTGGTACTTCATAAAGAGCCTGAGAATTAGCATTAAATAAATCGATGGCTCGCTCAGCCTGGATATGTCGTTCTTCATAGTCACGACGCGCTCGTTGTATTAGGAGTTCTCTTTCAATCTTTAAAGCACTTTTTCCTTCTTCAAATTCTCTTAATTCTTTGATTCGTTTGTTAATTTCATTGAGATCAGCGACAATTTCCAGATAAATTTCTTGAAGCCGAGTATACTCTTCTAATGCGCCATGTGTTTGTAATACTTCTAATAGTTCAGCACGTTCTTCCGTTTTTTCTCTAATGATGCGATCTCTAGAAGATATGGTACGTCTGAGACGATTGATTTCAGCCAAGAGAAAATCACGACGATTTGTAATGAGTTGGTGATGAAAAGTTTTAACTTCTTCGAGTCGTCGAATAACTAAACCAGGTAGTTCAATACCAGCATTTTCATATACACGAGCAACATCATCTTCTGCTGGTTCACCTTCTTGTTCAAGACTAGACTGATAAAAATCGAGTAATCTTTGAGCTATGATATTCTCATTAGTTATTTCATGAAGTTCAGCAGTCAAACGATTAGCTCTTTGTTCTAGTTCATGGTATTCAGGGTAAACTCGAAAATTACTAAGAGCTTCCTTTCTCTGACGCGACCTTGACTCTAACTGTACTTTCATCGCTTCGAGTTCACCTAGAGACCCAAATATTCCAGTGGCAACCCCAGACTCTGTATCTTTCTTGAGTTTTTTTAGGTTGTCAAGTAGTTTCTTTTTATCCTTCAGTAGTTGTAACTCTCTAGCATCTTCCCAAGCAAGTCCTAGTAAAAATGCATTGTTAACCTGTTTATTCCACTCTTGTTGTTTTCTAGAATGCTCAAAAGGCGTAGAAAAAGCATCTCTATCACGGCGAATGAAGTAAGAGATTAGACTTCTAAATGAAGGTTGAAATTTTCTCTCTTCATCATCAATAGGCAGTCCAAACATTAAAGTCCCAAGGAGTGTAGTCCACTCTTGAACCCTAAGAGTTTTTTGTTCTTCTTGTATCTTTGGCTGGATAGACCAATCTGTAGTATCTCCCTCAACTACTATTGTGGATTGCTCTGCAGTATTTCTAGTTACTGTAACAAGTTTATTGTTAAGTACTATATCTAGACTAAAAGCCCAGCCTCTAAGGTCTACAACTCCCAATCCCTTTCGCTGCATCCTAGCTCCAAGGCAAAAATGAATAATTTCAATCAAAGTTGACTTGCCTAAACCATTGCGTGAGTCTTTACTACTAGACCCTTCAGTTCGATCTGCCAATATTACATTGAAACCAGGTCTGAAGTTAACTTCCCTAAACGAATCCCGATTACAGCGCACAGCGCGAATAGTACAACTCATTGATGACACCTATAAAGCAGCCCTTCATCCATCTCAACCGCTCCAATCATATATAAAAGATCAAGAGCCAAAACAAAACGTTCAAAAGTAGCAACTTCTGGAATGGCAGAGACAACATCCCAAAGTGAGGTAATTGTCCTAGGATGGTACAAATGTTCTATTATTGTAGCACCAACTCCCAGTAAGGAGTGACGAGTTGAGATATGTTTTGTGGGAAGAATCACCGCTCAAACACCTCGCATTTCTCAAAGAGATAGTACAGCACTGCTATACCTGCTGCTTGCAGATCATAGTCTGAACTACGATTGCAAGAAAACTCTTGTAAGGCAAAGAATAATGCATCTCCTACAACTCCTCTTGCCCGTAGTCTTTGGTATTCCCCCTCAAATCCTGCTTTTAGTCTCTCTGGAAAGTCAGGGATGATGTTTACCATGTTCTCAACGAAATAACCAACCATCTTGGCTTGGATTACACCTGTCATGAGCCTAGATTGAGCAGCTCTAGTCAGTTCATTCCTTAACATTTTTTGGATGGGCGAAAGAACTGTAAAATTGGGATCAGTGGGTATTGGCATACAAAGAATTCCCTGAGTAACCATTTCAAGTTCCCTAAAGGTAATAGTTGTCATAGCACGAGCAAGAGACTCTTCCTCTTTTCTTTCTCCACTAAGATCATTTAGTTCAGTTTTATAATCAAAAATACGTTCCTTAACTTTATCAATTTTGCTGCGAAACTTTTTTATTTCCCCTGGATCGTCTGTAAAGTTTAACTCTTTTTCATATTTGTTTTGAAGATTTAAACATTCTTCGATATTTTTTTCTAGTTGCTCCTTACGCTTCTGATCGAAATTCACTATTGATGTCCTCTTGCTCTCAGCCTCAACTGTTGCCAAGCGGCTCGGAGGTTTATACCTGTTCCTAGTTCTAATTCACTCTCATAATCCAAAACAAAAGGAATAATTGGTAGAGAGAATTTAAATCTGTGTTTTGTATCCAGTCCCGGTGCATTGAACACCTCAGCTAGTTCTTGTTGATTAGGTGGTAGAGCTGTTCCGCGCTGCTGTATAGCAGTTAGCCTTTGCTGTGTACCTTCTAAAAAAAGGCGCATTTCTTCCTCGGATATTTGGTCAGCCTCTATTGCATCCAGAACCGCCTGTATGGTAGTTACCTGAGACTGATCGAGCTGTTTTATAATACTATCAATTATGATTCTTTCACCGATTTCGTAGCGGGAAAGCAGTAGTTGACGCAGACGATCTAAATCTTCGTAGATAGCGACCTGACCATTCATGAGAATGGTCAATTTTGCATCCATCTGCTGGATTTGTAACTTGACATTTTGGTTCTGTAATGTTACTTCATCACTAAGCTGCCTTTCTAGTTCATCCAACTCTTGCTGATAGTTCTGCGCTGATTCCTCCAAGCGCTTAATATCTCGCTCATACCTAGCTTGACGGCGTGGATCGTCTTCGTAACGCAGTGTGTCTTCAAACTGCTTACGTAAAGCTAAGTCTTGTTCAATGTTATCTTTTAACTGTTTCAGTCTCAACTCAAAGTATGAGGTCATAACAGCTCAACGTTTTCTTTACTACATATACTATACTTGTTTATCTCGGCAAACAGTAAGCGTCGGGGCGGGTTTAGTTCCATCTGGGTGCAACCGAAAAGATAGTAGTGAAACCCGCCCCTACACTATTTCCCACTTTCCCAGTCAAAACTTACTTCCCTCCGTTGTGCCACATACCGTGAAAACTAAGGTACAAAGAAAGGAGAAAGGGAGGCTTGAGATTTTGCCTGTTGTGCTTGCTCCCATTCCTGGTGAATCTCACTATCGATTTCATCTTGGCAATCAAAATAATACATCATTGCTGCATGAGCTTCTGATCGTTTCAGATAAGGATGTTGACGGCACATTTCCTCAACTGACCAACCGTAAGCGAGGTAATCCATGACAATTTGAGCTACGCGCACACGGGGTATCCGTTGCAATCGTGCTGATTCACCGTCTGTTTTCTCTATATGTGGATAAATTACTCCTGATGTCATGGCATTACTGATCAATATTACAGCTTAGAATAACAATGATAGACGAACTCGCCTGGTCGAAAATGGTGCAAAAATTAAGTCAAGCGATCGCGTAAACTGATGAGTCTAGACGTAATTGTTATTGGTAGCGGAATTGGTGGATTGACGGCGGGTGCTTTACTCGCCCGTTATGGCAAACGGGTGCTAGTCTGTGAAAGCCATGCTATTCCCGGCGGTGCGGCGCATAGTTTCCGCCGACGGGGATTTGAGTTTGATTCGGGTCCTTCGTTTTATTGTGGATTGAGTCAGCAACGCCCCAGTCTTAACCCATTACGGCAAGTTTTGGATGTTCTGGGTGAGTCGTTACAAACGGTTCCTTATGACCCCCTCGGACATTACCATTTTCCCGAAGCCACTTTACCTGTCTATAGTGATGCCCAACGGTATCGAGAAGCCGTGGCGGAGATTACACCTCAAGGCGCGAAAGAATTAGCAGAGTTTGAAAAACGCCTACTTTCTCTCTATGAAGGGTTGCGAGAGATTCCCA
>CAKZMA010000665.1 GCA_937127375.1 uncultured Coleofasciculus sp.
GACTAAAGTCCTCACTACCAACTGGGTTTGTAGTAAGCGCTTTAGCGCTATTGATCAAGAGGACTAAAGTCCTCACTACCAACTGGGTTTGTAGTAAGCGCTTTAGCGCCATTGATAAGAGGACTAAAGTCCTCACTACCAACTGGGTTTGTAGTAGGCGCTTTAGCGCCATTGATAAGAGGACTAAAGTCCTCACTACTAACCCGGATAAACTCTGGCACAACATCAGGTAGGAATGGCTGTTCAGAGAAAGAACCCGATGTATGATGTTCAAATACTTCTGCTGGCGGTAATGATTTAAATTCTGTTTCGCCTTTAATTTCAGCTTGCGGATCAGCCATCGGTAACCAGCCTAAGAAGGGCAAGGGTAATAAGCTAGAGAGGTTGGTAATTGTCAGTAATAACCACAGGCGATCAAAGTTATGTTCTGTCACCCCTAGCCAATGGGTTAATAACGCCCCCAATTCATGAGATAACAGTCCCGATAAATTCCATATCGACATCAGCAGGGCAAATAAAGTAGCTTCCACCCCCGACGGGCAGAGTCTGGCTGAAAGGACAAGCACAGGCATAAATGTAATCTGTCCAATCACCGTCAAAATCAAACTGTCGCCTAAACTAAACCAATGATCATCAATGCCTAATGCCCGATTCGCATGGGTAACAAGGATAAGCGTCGTCATCCCCAAAACAGCCGACAGGACAGTTGTCCATCCCATAATCGTGCGGAAAGGGATACCCTTTAAAAAGCGTTGAAATACCCAAACCCCCACTAGAGACGCCAAACTGGTAACTAAACGCACCCGCCCTAAAAATTCCGGTTCAAATCCGAGTTCATTGGTGGAGAAGAAGAAAAAGGCTGAATCGGCTGTGGGTGTAGCTTGCCAAAGAAAGATAAACGCCGTGGGTAGCCAGATGGCTTTTTGAGTCACCGCATGGCGCAGTTGCTTAATTTGGTTGGTGACAGTGGCGGTATTTAACCCGGAACTAACGGGTTCCTCGGCAATTAACCACGCCACGCCAGAGACGAGTAGGGGAAAGGTGGCGGTAATGCCAAAAACGGTTTGGGTGTTGAACGCCTCCAGCAGCCAACCACTCAGATATGCCGTAATCACTCCCCCAACAGCAGAGGTTCCCCACGTCAGGGATTGCAGAGAACCCGAGTTGCTTAATGATTCCCGCCTTGCTCGTTCCACCACCAGCGAGTCTACGATGACATCACTAATCGCTACAGAAAGGGAACTCAGGAGAATGGCAAGGGTTGCTGCCCAAGCTGTATGGACTACCGTTGCTAAGCTTAACCAGGCGGCTGTTCCCATCAATCCTGACAAGACTAGATAAGGGCGGCGACGATAGCCAAATAAGGGAAGTCCGTCAGACAGAAAGCCAAATAGGGGTTTAATTACCCAAGGTAAGGCAGCAATCCCGATTAGGGCTGCGACTTGGGCGGGACTTAAACCCAGTTCGTCCTTGAGGAAGAAGCTAATCGCTAAACGGGCTAGCCCCAGGATACCCTGGACAAAGTAGACGATCAGGATGGCAATCAACTCCGGTGTGGGTTCATTGCCAAAAAAGACTTTATCTTTGATTGCTTGTTTAAACCGATCGAAGCCAGAGGCGGACACAATCATGAACTTTTTTTAAGATTTATCTCTTTTTATATCTTACACGCTGGAGCTGGGTTGCCTCATCTGTCTATAGGCGATCGCTCCGAGTTTGTTTGTAGTAGGCGCTTTAGCGCTATGAGAGGACTTTAGTCCTCACTACTGATGGCTTGTCGAGTCGAGGATTCCATGTTGTCGCCTTAGTTGGCGACTGCAATCGCTGCTACACTTGCCTTGCGTCCGCGTTGACAGGACTCACAATCCCATAAAAACGCTATATAGCCGTATTGTTTGGAACCTGAAAACTATTATTTTCAAAGCGAGTTCTACTCATGTTTAGTAAACGGGTATCTTGAATCAATATGTCTGCTTCATTGTCACGAAACAAACAATCGATTAGTCGCACAGGTTCACTCTCTGAAATCAAGAAAAACGAATCATTCCAGTTAGTATCAACACGATTGGTTCTAAAATCACAATTGCGAAACTCCACATTTTGCGAACTCCTAACCATAACCATCTCAAAGCGCCTATTATCGAAAAAATGACAATCGATAAAGGTAGCCGTGTTAATATCGGTCAAACGAAGAATACGATAAGTACAATCTCGAATGATTGTCCGACGACAGGTTAAATTTTCTGTAGCGATCGCTTCAATTCCCCAGATTCCACTACCGAATAGAACACAGTCCTGAATATGAACATGGCTAGTATTTCTGAAGAACAAAACACCGCCTCGGCAATAGCCTAGTTCCGGCAAATGTCCACCTTTAATATTCTCAATCTCGACATTATTACAATTGTCGAATTTTAGAACGTTAGCATAACGGGGATTAACTATCAGGCTCACTAGATCATCTATTTCTCCGATAATTTTCAAGTTTTCAACCTTAGAAATAACCAATTCTTTTCCGTCATGTACTGGTTCAAATCTAGCATGATCTTGCTCAGATTCGCCAGAGATCTCAGACAAAAAATAAATACCAGGTTTGAGAATAATCGTTCGGTTAGAGCCAATAGCGTAGAAAAACTCTTCAGCATTGCTGACATAAATGCTATTGCGAGCTATCGCTTTTTGATGAATCAACGCCAAACTTGTTGCTCCGAAAGCAATACTACCCTGTAGAAACCAGCGTCGATGAATAGCTGCCATAAATTTAACCTTTTCTATTTAGGATGAAAATAATCTTACTAGCACTCGTAAAAAAAAACAATTGAAAAAGTTCACTGATCACCAATTGATAAGCAATGGGGTTATCATGATTAACAAGATAACTGGCGATCGCATAAACGAGTTGGACGTGGGCAATGGAGCAGGAATTTTACGAGCACGGGCGACAGAAGGCGCAACAAGGCGATTTAGAGGGAGCGATTCAGGAGTTTGAGCAAGCGTTGCAGATTAATCCAGAATTTGCTGAGGCTTACTACAGACGGGGATTGGCTCGTTTTGATTTAGGCGATTGTCAAAGTGCGATCGCGGATTATTCCCAGGCGCTACAGGTGAATCCTGAACATCTGGATAGTTATTTGGGGCGCAGTTTGGCTCACTTGGCGCAGGGAGAGGCTCAAGGTTCCCTAGAGGATGCTCAACAGGTTCTCCAGATTGATGGGAATCACGGGGCGGCGTATAAACTGCAAGGTACAGCCTACCGTCGATTAGGGAAGACGAAAGAGGCGATCGCATCCTTTAAACAAGCGGCTAAACTGTATCTGGATCAGAAAGACAAAGACAATTGCCAGAGTTGCCTAGAGAGTATCAAGCAAATTCAGGCAACGCAAATCCAAGCAGCGAGTGCGGCGGAAACCCAGAAGTATTTGACTCAAGTTATCAATAAGCTACAACGAGGAAACCATCGGGAAGCCTTAGAGGATTGTCAGTGGCTGCTGCACGTTGCGCCCAATGATGCTAGAGCTTATTGTTATCGGGGAATTATTCGCAGCAAACTGGGGAATTTAAGAGGAGCAATGGAAGATTTAGGTCGAGCCATGCAGCTTGATCCCAATGATATCCAAGTGCGTCACTATCGGGGGCGGGTTCGCATTGAACTTGGAGACTATCGGGGTGCGATCGCGGATTTTACCCAGTTACTTGAGTTACAACCCGACAATTCTCAATATTATATTTGTCGGGGTCAAGCTTACTCAAAACTGGGCGACTATCGCCAAGGGATTGAGGACTATTCGCGAGGGTTAACGATTCAGCCCAATGATCCGCAAATCTATTATCATCGAGCGGCGGCGCGTGCGGATTTTCAAGATTACCAAGGTGCAGCGGATGATTATCAGCAAGCGGCGAACCTGTATTTTGAGAAACAGGATTGGCAGAAGTATAATCAGGCATTAAATCAGCAGAAGCAACAAATAGCAAAGGCTGAAGCTGAGATTAAAAAACGCTCGGCTCAATTGAATCGGAAAGATATCTTTATCAATCAAGAACGACAAATTCGGTCGAATGCGCGGGTGGATCGAGAGTTACAACAACGACTCCTGCGGATGGTGGGGGGATACTGGGATGTGGCGGTGCGCTTGATTGAGTTAGCCAAGAAGAAATATCCGGGGATGCCAGAGAATTGGTACTTGCAAAAAGTAATCGATGATTTAGAGCGCGATCGCTAAATTAAATGTCTCTACGAAATCCTTGTTCATCGATAAAGGGTTCAGACTATTTTATTTTTTAAGTCTTTAAAATTCGACTCGCTTGAGGCACTAAAGTGCCTACTACAAACTGTGGCATAATGCGGTAAGGGCTTTGCTGCCACAGTCAGTTGGACAACGTGAAGGCATCTTCGGGTTTGAGTAATCTCTCCATTGCTGTCCAGCGGCTTCCGAGAAGCTTAGAGATTTATGCCTATGATTTTTCGCATCCCTCGAAAGGTTAGTCTGGCGTTACCCGATTTGGCAAATCTGCGAGTCGTGGGCGTTTCAACCATTGCCGTTATTATTACCCTTCTGGGCGTGCGACACTTGGGTGGACTAGAAACGCTAGAACTGGCGGCGTATGATCAGTTTGTCCGCTTGCGACCTCTGGAAACGGAACCTGATCCTCGGATCTTGGTTGTCGCGATTACAGAACAAGACCTGGAAATTCAAAATCGGTGGCCCCTCTCGGATCAGGTTTTGGCACAGGTATTACGCCGACTGCAAGCCGCTGAACCCGCTGTTATTGGTCTAGATTTGTATCGCAATCTTCCCGTGGAACCGGGTCATCAGCAGTTAGTGGAACAACTGCAACAACCGAATTTAATTGCAATTCAGAATATTGATATCCGCGCCGGAACCCCACCGCCACCCGATGTATCACCGGAACGCATCGGTTTTAATGATATACCCCTTGACCCAGACGATGTGGTTCGTCGCAATTTGTATTTGGCGGAGAATGAAAGCGGCGTGCTTTTCTCATTTTCCCTGCTTCTGGCACTTGGCTATCTAGAACCGCGTGGGATTGAACTGGAAGCCAGTCCCGATAATCCAGACATTCCCCAGCTTGGTGAGGCGGTGTTATCACCCATAACCGAAAATGCGGGGGGATATCAAAAGGGAGATGTTGGCGGGTTCCAAATCTTACTCAATTATCGTTCCCCTTATCAAGTTGCGCGACAAGTCTCCTTAACTGATGTCTTAGCGGGAAAGGTTGATCCGAGTTGGGTGGAGGACAAGATTGTGATTATTGGTTCCACTGCACCCAGTCTCAAAGACTTATTCGCCACACCCTTTAGTCCCGCCCTGGAAAAAAATGCGAAAATACCTGGGGTTTTAATGCAGGCTCAAATGGCTAGCCAATTCCTGGATGCGGCGACGGGTAAGCGTCCTTTATTCTGGTTTTGGTCAGAACAGGCGGAAATCCTGTGGATTATTGGTTGGATTGCGATCGGGGGGATATTGGGGCGGGTGACGTATCATCCCCTGGCGTTAATTATTGGGGTAACAGGTAGTTTGGGGGTGTTATCCAGTGTTTGTTTTTACCTATTAACCCAAGGTGGCTGGGTTCCTTTTGCAGCGCCAGCATTTGGATTTGGGTTAACGGTGGCGATTTTTGTCACTCATCGTTCCTATGAAGCCCATCAACAGCAGCAGATTGTGATGAAGCTGTTGGGACAGAATACCTCTCCGGAAGTGGCTCAGGCTCTTTGGCAAGGTCGCGATCGCTTGCTAAAATCTGGGAAGTTACCGGGGATTAGCCTCACCGCCACGATGTTCTTTGCCGATATCAAAGATTTCAGCACCATATCGGAAAAGATGACCCCAGAGGCGTTGTTGGAATGGTTAAATGAAATTCTGGGAGTGGTGACTCGTGAAGTCCTCCAGCGTCAGGGGATTGTGAATAAGTTTACCGGGGATGGGGTGATGGTGGCGTTTGGTGTACCTATGTCTCGTCTGCACAGAACCGAAGTTGCTGAAGATGCGAAAGCGGCGGTAGACTGTGCGTTAGCAATTAGCGATCGCCTAGAGTCGATGAACCGAGATTGGCGACGCCGAGGTTTACCTGTGATTCAAATGCGGATTGGTATTTTTACGGGTCCTGTTGTAGTGGGCAGTTTAGGCGGCAAAGACCGCTTAGAATATGGCGTAATTGGCGATAGTGTTAATATTGCCTCCCGACTAGAGAGTTGTGAGAAACAGCGTCAACCAACTCCCTGTCGGATTCTCATTGGTCAACAAACGCTAGATCAACTGCAAGGGGAATTTGAGGTTGAATCCTGGGGACCTCTAGCCTTGAAAGGAAAACAGCAAACGGTGAATGTTTATCGCGTTTTGGCACGAACCACGGTATCAGAGTAGAATGGCACTGAAATAAGCATTTTGACATCGCCGAAACCCTTAATATACCGTAGGGTGGGCATTGCCCACCAGCCTTAAGTCAGAGAGTAAGAGTGCAGAGTATACAAGTTAACGTATCTCTCTTTTCTCAGATGGGTAAAACCTTAGAGAAAACTACAGATCATAAGATTTTAAGTAGACAACTGGCTGAGACGCTGAAACATCGACCATCACTTCACTAGCCCAGTCTGAGGTATTCAGAAATCCACCAATAACGTCTTTTGCCTCGTCTGGATTCCACCAAGAAACATCCCTAAGCTCTTGTGAACTAAAGGGGCGAAATCCTTCTTTTAAGGGGTCAGTATATCCAGCACTGGTCAGAAAGGTATCCAAGTCACGTTGATCAAGAGTAAACCGCAGGACAATCAACGAGTCAATACCAGACTCAGTATGCACTTCCATCTCCTTACTGCTTGGAGGTAACTGAATCCGAGCGAGTTGTTCAATTTGCTGTCGATTCAAATTTTTCTCCTGACTTTGTGGAGCCTGACCACAACTAAACATGAGCAGACTCATTAATATCAAGCTGACAACGGGTGTGGCTAATTTCATCGGTGCGGGTTGAGTTACATCTGGGTGAGGAAATAAACGATAAACTGTTCGGTATTTAAACCTTAATGTCAATAATGACGTAATCCTTGTCGTAGTGTGAGCATCTTGCTCACTGTATTGAGCATCTTGCTCACTGTATTGAGCATCTTGCTCACTGTATTGAGCATCTTGCT
>CAKZMA010000666.1 GCA_937127375.1 uncultured Coleofasciculus sp.
TGACAAATGACGAACACTTCCCTTTATCAAGTCGGTGGGAGTCTACACAAAGATGCTCCCACCTATGTTCAACGAAAAGCCGATCGCGAACTGTATCAAGCTCTAAAACAGGGTGAGTTTTGCTATGTTCTCAACTGTCGGCAAATGGGAAAATCCTCTCTATTAGTTCAAACCCACCATCGCTTGCAAGAAGAAGGATTCCAATGTGCCACGCTTGATATGACCATGATAGGTTCGGAAACGATTACGCCTGATCAGTGGTATAAGGGATTAGTTCTGGATTTAACCCGCAAATTTAAACTGTTTAAAACGGTAAATTTAAAAAAGTGGTGGCAGGAGCAAGAAGATATTTCGTTGCCTCAACGATTTAATAAATTTATCAGCGAAATCCTTTTAACTCATTTCCCTACCAAAAACATTATTATATTCATCGATGAAATTGATAGTATTTTAAGCTTGAATTTTCCTATTGATGACTTTTTTGCTCTAATTCGGTTTTGTTATAATCAACGTAGTCTAGAATCTGACTACAATCGCCTCACCTTTGCCATTTTCGGTGTAGCTACACCCAGCGATTTAATTACCGACAAAAAGCGTACCCCATTTAATATTGGCAAAGCCATCGAACTACACGGCTTTCAACTGGACGAAGCCCAACCCTTAGCCCAAGGATTCAGCCAACAATTTGCTAAACCTGAAGCCATTATTAAAGAAATATTAGCCTGGACAGGAGGGCAACCTTTTTTAACCCAAAAGCTATGTCAACTGGTGCTAGACGTGGCGCAAAATACAGTGAGAGATGATCTAAAAATCCCACCTGGTACTGAAGCCTTTTGGGTTGAATCCGTGGTACGCGATCGCATAATTCGCCATTGGGAATCTCAGGATGAACCAGAACACCTACGTACCGTTCGCGATCGCCTGTTGAGAAACGAAGCACGGGCGGGTAGATTACTGGGCATTTATCAACAAATTTTACAGGAAATTGACATCGAAGCCGATGATAGTCGAGAGCAAACGGAATTATTATTATCAGGTTTAGTCGTCAAAGAACAAGGACAATTAAAACTAAAAAATAGAATTTATCCAGCCGTTTTTAACCGGGACTGGGTTGAAAAACAATTAAACCATCTGCGTCCTTACTCTCAAACCTTGGCAGCTTGGGTGGAATCTCAATTTGCTGATTCATCACGACTCTTGCGGGGACAAGCATTAAAAGATGCCCAAGACTGGTCTCAGGGCAAAAGTTTAAGTGATTTAGATTATCACTTCTTAGCCGCCAGTCAAACCTGCGATCGCAATGAAGTTCAACAGCAGATAGAAGCCGAACGTATCAAGGAAGTTGAAGCCCGCCTTGCTGCTGAACGTCAGATGGCAAAAAAGCAGCGACTACTATTAGTAACCTTTGCCATGATGTTGGTTATCGTCAGTGGATTAGCCGGAGCAATTATGGTTCAAAATCGCAGGTTAGCGATTAGTGAAATTGAAGCAATTACGACCTCTTCAGAATCACTATTTGCCCTGGATCAACGATTAGATGCATTAATCGCCGCCCTGCGAGCCAAACAGAAAGTACAGGCATTAGGTCGAGTAGATACCCAGACCCAAAATTCGGTTGAGAGAGTGATACGAAAGGCAGTGTATGGTGTCAGAGAACATAACCGCCTCTCTGGTCATCACCAGCAAGTCCATGATGTAACATTTAGTCCTGATGGTTCAATAATTGCCTCAGCAGGTGACGATAAAACAATTAAGCTTTGGCAACCTGATGGAACGTTATTAACTACATTTCAAGCACACAGCGATACCATCAAAAGCGTAGCGTTTAGCCCCGACAGTCAACTCATTGCTTCGGCAAGTAAGGATACAACAGTGAAACTGTGGCGACGCGATGGCACGTTAGTTACCACACTGAATGGGCATAATAAGCAAGTGAATAGTGTCACCTTTAGTCCCAATGGTCAGATGTTAGTCACTGGTAGTGATGATCAGACAATAAAACTTTGGACAATTGATCGGACTTGCCTGAATTTAGCAGACAAGGCAGATGAAGTTGGGTTTAATAATATCAGGGTAATAACACAGAATAGTCGTCAAAACTGCTTTGTCCCTAAAATTATCGAAGGGCATCGCGAACAAGTGCGGAGTGTGGCGTTTAGTCCAGATGGTCAATACTTTGCCTCTGCCAGTTGGGATAACACCGTTAAACTTTGGACGCCTAATGGTACGTTACTGAAAACTCTCAATGGTCATCAGAGTGGGGTAAATCATGTAACCGTTAGTCCCAATGGCAAATTTGTGGCTTCAAGTTCTATAGATGGAACCGTCAAACTCTGGCAGCCTGATGGAATATTACTGAAAACGTTAGTCGGACATACGGATGGAGTTTTTGGTTTAGCCTTTAGTCCTGATAGTCAAACCCTTGCTTCGGCAAGTTGGGATCAAACTGTTAGACTTTGGCAAACAGATGGAACTGAACTTACTGTTTTGAAAGGGCATCAAAATGGACTCTGGGCGGTGGCATTTAGCCCGGATGGTCAAATGTTGGCGTCTGCAAGTTTGGATAGTACCATTAAACTTTGGACGCCAGGAAAAACCTTGTTAACCTTTCTCCAAGGACATCAGGATGCGGTTTGGGGTATTGATTTTAGTCCGGATAGTCAAACTCTGGTTTCTGGGAGTTGGGATGGTGCGATAAAACTCTGGCGACGTGAGGGTCAGGTGTTGGCGTCTTTTGAGGGGCATAATCAAGCGGTGTTCGATGTTGCTGTTGCCCCTCCAGTGAAGGGTAATTTGTCCTCTGACAATGGCAGGGTGAAGAATAAAATAAATAATCAAGACAATAGGAAAATTATTGAATCACTGCCAACAAATGAGCTAATAATTGCCTCAGCGAGTCGAGATGAAACGATTAAACTTTGGCAGGGTGATGGGACGTTATTGAAAACGTTACGGGGACATAACAGTGAAATTTTCAGTGTCGCCTTTAGCCCAGAGGGTCAGTTGCTTGCCTCTGCTAGTAGCGATAAAACTGTCAAACTTTGGACACGAGACGGTGAATTGCAGAAAACTTTAACGGGACATAATGGTGTTGTTGACTGTGTAGCCTTTAGTCCAGATGGTCAGTTGATTGCCTCAGCAGGTGAAGATAAAACGATTAAACTTTGGACAAGGGAGGGCATCTTGTTGAATACCTTAACCGGACATGGTGATAGTATTCGTGCCTTAGCCTTTAGTCCCGATAGTCAACGCCTTGCCTCTGCCAGTTGGGATAATACAATTAAACTTTGGACAAGGGAGGGCATCTTACTAGCCACTCTAGACGGGCATCGCGATCGCGTCAACGATATTGCATTTAGTCCCGATGGGCAATTTCTGGCGTCTGCGAGTTTGGATAAGACGGTTAAACTGTGGCGCAATGATGGTACACTCCTAGTCACCTTAGAAGCCCATGGCGATCGCGTCTATGATGTCACCTTTAGTCCCGATGGTCGCACCCTTGCCTCTGCTAGTGTAGACAAAACGATCATTTTGTGGGATTTAGAGCGTACCATTGACCTGAATCAGATTTGGGCGTTTGGTTGCGATTGGGTGGAGGACTATCTGCGGACGAATGTTAACGTGAAGGAACAGGACAAAAAAGTTTGTGACAATGTTCGCCATCCTTAACACGAATCGCACGCTCCTGGTATGCTGGTGGGTTGAGCGGTGGGTTTCGACTTCGCTCAACCCACCCTACAGTATATTAAGGGTTTTGGCGATCCCAAACTTATCCTTATCGCTATATATTTTTATCAATACAGTGTGGTCATTCAGAACAAAAAATTGATATTTTTATCACTTCTACAATATGGATACTTTGACAAAATTAGCGAATCGCCGTTATTTTGACCAACACCTTCAACAAGAATGGCATCATTTACATATAGAACAATCCCCCCTATCCTTAATTTTATGTGACATTGATTGTTTCCAAACCTACAATAAAATTTATGGCACAGCAGCGGGGGATGAGTGCTTACAACGCATTGCTGATTGCCTACGTCGCTGTGTCAAGCGGACAACAGATATCGTCGCACGTTATGGGGGAGAAGAATTTGCGATTCTTTTACCGCATACTAATGCTATGGGAGCTTTTCAAGTAGCAGAAAAGATGCGAGAGAAAATCAAATCCCAAAGCATTGAATTTCAACCGCCTGGCACGTTCAATTTACCCGCGCCTGTTGTCACCGTTAGTTTTGGCGTTGCCTGTTTGGTTGACCCCCATACTGACATTGATGCTTTGATTATGGCGGCAAATCAAGCCCTTTATCTATCGAAACAGCAAGGACGCGATCGCGTTACCCTGAGTTCAGTATAAGTATGGATCTGTCTGCCGCAGAAAACTGACAGTTAGATTGGGTGTGGGGTGTGGGACATGTAGCTGTTCCCTAACCAATGACAAATGACTAATGTCACACATTGCAACGTATTGTAAACAGATGTTGCGACCAATTTAAAAATATGTTGCGAAATGCGCTAAACCTTAAATCTGGTCTTATCCTTGGAACTTAAAGAAATGTGTCGAGGTTGATGATGGAACAATTTAACAAATATCGCTTGATCTGCACCCTGAGTTTTGGCGATATCTATGGACAAGTCATTGTGTGGTTAATCGTCATTTTCATAAGTCTTGCCTCTGCACTAGCGCTGTGGAGTGCCGATCGCCAAATTTATGCGTTGGCAACGGTGGGATTAGTATTGGTCTTGTCTTTGCCTTTTTTACTTTTTGCCTTTGTGACCACATTGCTCAATCATATTGAAATACTAGCAATGGATGAGCAGGAAACAACGGCTGCCGATCGCAGCAGTCGCGGTGCATCCCAACCGGCTCAGGCAACGAGCTAGTACCATTCGACTCTAAGTCAGACTAACGTTTCACGGGATGTGGTGTCTCTGTAGGGGCGGGTTTCACCACTATCTTTTCGGTTGCAACCGGATGTAACTAAACCCGCCCCGACTTTCGGTAAGGAATTTTAGTAATCAGTCAAGATAGATAACAGCAGAAATTCAATCGAGTTGAGATGCGAGAACACGATGTCATTATTGTCGGCGGTGGTTTAGCCGGGTGTCGGGCGGCGTTGGAAATTAAACGCACTGATCCGAAGCTGAATGTCGCACTGGTTGCCAAAACCCATCCGATTCGTTCCCACTCCGTTGCGGCGCAAGGGGGAATGGCGGCGACGCTGAAAAATGTGGATGCGGAGGATACCTGGGAAGCCCACGCTTTTGATACGGTTAAAGGTTCGGATTATCTGGCGGATCAAGATGCGGTGGAAATCCTCACCCGCGAAGCCCCCGATGTGGTGGTTGATTTAGAACATCTGGGGGTACTCTTTTCCCGCTTACCTGATGGTCGCATTGCCCAACGTGCCTTTGGGGGTCATTCCCATCGCCGAACCTGCTATGCTGCCGATAAAACGGGTCATGCGATTCTGCATGAACTGGTAAGTAATCTCCGCAAGAATGACGTGACGGTTTACGAAGAATGGTACGTCATGCGGCTGATTTTGGAAGATGGGCAGGCAAAAGGGGTGGTAATGTTCAACCTCCTGACGACTCACCTGCAAGTGGTACGGGCAAAGGCGGTGATGTTTGCCACCGGGGGCTATGGACGGGTGTTTAATACCACCTCCAATGATTTTGCCTCGACGGGGGATGGTTTAGCCATGTCTGCTTTAGCGGGGGTACCGTTGGAGGATATGGAGTTTGTCCAGTTTCATCCAACCGGGTTGTATCCTGTGGGTGTGTTAATTTCCGAAGCGGTACGAGGTGAAGGGGCGTATCTAATTAATAGCGAAGGCGATCGCTTCATGGCAAATTATGCCCCCAGTAAAATGGAACTCGCCCCACGAGATATTACCTCACGCGCGATCGCATTAGAAATTCGTGCGGGTCGCGGGGTGCATCCGGATGGGAATCCTGGAGGTCCTTGTGTCTATCTGGACTTGCGGCACATGGGCAAGGAAAAGATTATGAGTCGGATTCCCTTCTGTTGGGAAGAAGCCCACCGACTTGTTGGGGTTGATGCCGTATACGAACCCATGCCCGTGCGTCCTACTGCCCATTATTCCATGGGTGGCATCCCCGTCAATACCGATGGACAGGTGCGAAGTGGACCCGATGGATTGGTTGATGGATTTTTTGCCGCCGGGGAATCGGCTTGTGTCTCGGTTCACGGTGCCAATCGTTTGGGGAGTAATTCCCTGCTAGAATGCGTGGTTTACGGCAAACGAACGGGGGCTGCGATCGCGCAATATATTCAAAACCGCAAATTACCCGACATTGATGAGCAAGTCTACCTCAATGCTGCTCAAAATAAGATTAATGCATTGCTGGGTCAATCCGGAAGCCTACGCATCGACGAACTGCGTCAAAACTTCCAAGACTGCATGACTCAATACTGCGGCGTCTTCCGCACCGAGGCGTTAATGGAGGAAGGATTGAATCAACTGCAACAGTTGAAACAGCAGTATGAAACTATCTATTTAGATGACAAAGGAAGCTGCTGGAACACGGAATTAATCGAGGCTTTAGAACTGCGGAATCTGATGGTGGTTGGGGAAATTATTCTCACCTCTGCCCTAAATCGCCAAGAAAGTCGGGGTGCCCATTCTCGCGAGGATTATCCCCAACGGGATGATACCAATTTTTTGAAGCATACCTTGGCGTACTATTCCTCAGCCGGAATTGATTTGCAGTATAAATCGGTGGCGATGACCCGATTTGAACCCCAAGAACGCAAGTATTAAGCAATTCTTGCTCCCCTCTCCTCATTCTCCCCTTACTAAGGAGGAAACGTTCC
>CAKZMA010000667.1 GCA_937127375.1 uncultured Coleofasciculus sp.
ATCCTGATGCTGATATTATTGCTTGCTATTGGCAGGAATTTACTGATGAGCATCCTACCGAGAGAATAATTAAGCAACCATCAGGGATTAGACAATCGATTCAGGTTTTGCGAGATAGTGCCATAGCCTTTGCGCCTTGGGCAGTTCATGCAGCATTAGTGAAGCGTTCAGCTTTATCACCTGATTTCTATTGGTCTGAGCAACTTGACCAGTATTTAGGCGAAGACATTGCTTTTTGGTTTAAAATACTCAGTCAATGTACAGTAGCTTATGGAAAAAGTCAAGGAGCTTTGTATCGAACTCAAACGCCCCAGTGTCGTACCCAAAATCTACATCCGCAAAAATGGTTTGAAGGCGTTCATGCTGCTATTGAATTAAATTGCCAATGGTGGCAAAATAGAAACAAGTCATACACAGCAGGACAATGCGAAAATCTGATGCGAGTTTATTCGCAAATTTATCGTTTGGCTGGCAAAGAAAACTCATCCTACGTTGAATTGCAGGCGTTATCTGCGGCATCAAGATGGTTAAGGGAGTATTTTTCCGTAGTCCACCAACCTAAGCTTTCAATGATTATTCGTCGTCTGATAGGAATCAAGCTTTTTTTAATGAGCGTTCAACAGTTTCGATAAGGTATAAAAAAGTTAATCTAGTGGCCACATTCTATTCCGAATAGTAAGTATAGCGGTTTCCAAGTGTATGAGGTATACCCGAACGTAGGGGCGCAAGGCTTGCGCCCTTAGCAAGGTATAGCATCAGACTGGAACTGGAAATCGCTATAGTATTTCTCCTTATGCTCATCCTCGTTGTCTAGTTTCAGTGATGATATCAAGCTCTCTCAGAAATTTAGTGTTCAAGCTACGCTACGGCTTCAAAGGAGTTCCTTTGACAATTGCGGATCAGACTATACGCCTCGATGAGTCCCTCAGACGCTGGAACCTGGAGACAGAGTGGGCAGCTTATCAGATTTTAAGGGAATCTTTAAATCCAGGAGATGTATTCATTGATATTGGGGCAAATTTTGGTTTACATACGCTCTATGCCGCGCAATTAGTCAACCATCAGGGTCATGTATTCGCGTTTGAACCTGTGCCATCAAACCTGACTCTATTGCAAAAGAATGTAGCGTTAAATGGGGTCCAGCACCAGGTTAAAATAGTGCCTCAATCCCTATCGAATTCATCTGAATCATTTTTAACATTTTATCTCCCTTCAGAAAAAGTTGCCGTGACCGCTTCCCTCCGCCCAAATTCAGACAACCGTAAAACTATCCAAGTTGCCAATAGTCGTCTGGATGATTATTGGAGTAATATTAACCTACCCGTGCAATTGATCAAGATTGACGTCGAAGGGGCTGAAGTGGAAGTTCTACGGGGAGCAGAAAACGTGTTAAAACAATGGCATCCAAAATTACTCATTGAAGTTCATGGATTCGCGTTGCCTAACTTTGGCACCAGTGTCAATGAATTGAGAGATTTCCTCAAACATTTGGGTTATCAAGAACGGTTACTAGAGGGAGAGCAGTTTCACACAGAACACTATTTTCAAGCCCTTTACAGTAGCTAGTTCCATCATCTATCGTCTGAAAAACTGCTATGAAATTTGGTATCGTTGTCACGACTATTCACAATGGCAATTTTATCCATGAATATTATACACACTTCCAATCTTTTAGCAACCCTGAGAACGTTCATTTCTACGTCGTGGGTGATCTCTCAACCCCAGCCAGTTGCCGTAACCAAGTTGAATACTACACCCAGCAGGGTTTACCTTGGTATTACCTAGATCCAAAAACACAAGATGAATTCCTCAAGCCTTTCCCAAAACTTGCCACTGAAATTCCTTGGCAGACTGACAATCGTCGTAATGTGGGGTTTCTTATGGCTTATCGCGATCGCTGTGATGTGATTATTGCAATTGATGATGATAACTATCCCAAAGAAAAATGGTCATTTCTCGCCGGACATTCTACCGTGGGTCAAGACGTTTCTTGTCTCACCGCTATCGGATATAATAGCTGGTTTAATGCCTGTTCGATGATGGAGGTTCAATGTCCAGCTTTAGGACATGGAGAAACGGTTTATGCCAGAGGGTTTCCCTATCAGCGTCGCCACTCCGCCTGTTCCCAAATTGATACAACAACGTCTACAGGGATTGTGGCTATTAATGCAGGTCTTTGGTCGGGAGATCCAGATGTTGATGCGGCTACTCGCTTGGTCACTCGTTGTGTTGCTCAGGAACAATTTACCAGCGACTACCTCCTTGCTTCTAACACACTGATGCCGATCAACACTCAAAATACTGGGATTATGCGAGAGGCTATTCCCGCTTACTATTATGTAAAAATGGGGCATCCTGTCGGCGGGATGAAACTGGATCGGTTTGGGGACATCTTTAGCGGCTTTTTTGTGCAAAAATGTGTTCAAGCAGTAGGACATCGGATCAAGGTAGGCTCTCCGGTTGTGGAGCATCGTCGTTCGCCTCACAACCTCTACCAAGATCTCTGGCATGAATTAGCTGGAATGGTTATTCTTGATGATATGTTATCACTGCTAGAAGAGCCTTTGCCGTCGGCTAATAGTTATGAGGAGGCTGCGATCACTCTGACTAACAAACTTCGAGTATGGACAAATAAACAAGATGGTTTTCTTTGGGATGACTCACTTCGCGCTTATTTTAATAATGTTGCTGATAATATGTTGCTCTGGGTTGAAGCTTGTCGGCAGCTTAACAGTTAGGAGGATAGATAACATTTAAGCTTGTCTCCTGGAGGAGCAATTCAATAGAGCTGCTTTTTTTGAGCATAATCTTATGAAGTATATCACTCAGCTAGATGGAATTCGGGCTATCTCTATCATTTTTGTATTGATCGGTCACTGGTCTGAACCCCCGATAAAAAATCTTATCCCCTGGGGAAATATAGGAGTTTATACTTTCTTCGTGATTAGCAGTTATCTAATTACGAGTATTTTGTTAGAAGTAAAAACTGTAATACCACCCGGTTCAGCTTTTTTGAGTTTTTGGGGACGGAGAATTCTGCGGATTTTTCCCATTTATTATCTCACGCTTACTGTCTTGCTGTTTTGCCAACATCAGCCTGTGTCAGATTACGCGGCGTGGCACTTCACGTTTCTTTCTAATTTCTTAATCATGTCACCCGTAGGATATCAGGGGACTACAGACCATCTTTGGGCTCTTGCTGTCGAAGGTCAGTTTTATCTAATTTGGCCTCTTATAATTTTTTTCATAAGGAACAAATATTTACCTTATGTAATGGTATCGTTGCTCCTAATTAGCCCCCTGTGTCGTCTGGCACTTTATATGCTAAGTATGGGTTCTGTTATTAAAGTGTTTCCCCTCTCCTCTGTAGACTTTTTAGGTATGGGAGCAATTGTTGCATTTAGCCACAAAAATAAACAGTTTATGGGGGTTAATATTGAACAATTATTAAAGAGTATTTTTCCTTGGGCGGCTACAGGATTTTTTTTCGTAGAATTGTTCAGGTATTGGGGATATCATAATATCATCTATAATCTCTTTAGTACATCTTGTTTAGTTTTCGGGTTGGGTTGGTTAATTAGCACTGCATCAAGGGAAATAAGTGGACTACCCAAGCGTTTATTAGAATTCAAGGGTCTTCGGTTTATTGGGCGTATTTCCTATGGTCTGTATCTTTATCATTTATTTGTCGCTTATTACATCCTGAAGTGGTTTCCCGGTCTTTCATTAGAAAAAAAATGGGACATAATTTATTGGTTTTTATGATACTTTTGATGGCTACTTTTGGATTAGCTACTGTATCCTGGCTTCTCCTAGAAAAGCCGTTGTTAAAATATAAAAAATATTTTCCTCTTTACAAGTATAATAGTTCGCAAATTACAACGAAATAGACAAATGAGATTTCTTGGCGCTAACACATCATAAAATACTGTAAATAAATTTACAATTGAAGAGCAAAAAAGCAGATGATGAACTTGTTACTAGCCGCATCTCACTAACTCAACTAATGATTTCCCTCGTCACCACTGTATTGAACGATCAGCAAGGATGTATAGCCTTCTTTACTCAAATGGAAGCACAAACGTGTTTACCTGAAGAAATTGTGATTGTAGATGCAGGTTCAACAGATGGTACTTGGGAATTTTTGCAAAACTATCAACCGACTCAACCTTACTCACTACGGGCTATTCAAGAAATTGGCTGTAACGTAGCCCAAGGTCGTAATTTAGCGATCGCTCAGGCTCAACATGATATTATTGTTTCTACAGACATCGGGTGTACCTGGGAACCACAATGGTTGGAGGAACTGGCTCAACCCTTATTCAAGGATAATCAACTAGAAGCTGTCATGGGGAGTTGGCAAGTGCGTTGGCAAGATTTGAAAAGTGATTGGGCAAAGGTGGAGTATGCTTTACATGATGGGCTGAAATTAATTGCCACTTCCACCTCTCACGCCTCTTCACGTTCAATTGCCTATCGTAAGTCTTTATGGAAAAAAATTGGCGGGTATCCTGAAGATTTAACATTGGCAGGTGATGATATGGTCTTTGCTCTGCTATTACAGCAAACAACAGCTCAAATTACGTGCGCTCCTATTCCCCGTTGTTATTGGCAACGTCCAGTGACATTAAAATCCTTTTGCCAGGAAGCTCTCCGAAATTTTCGTGGGGGTGGAGAGGCTGGTATTTGGCTAGATTATGGAATTTTCGTTGGTGGAAGGCTATGCTTTGAAGCATTCTGCCTGTTATTCAGTTTAGTTTGGCTATTTTGGGCTTCACCGACTTGGCTAGGAATACTTTTTTTTGGCAGTTTTCTCATTAGTGCTGGAGCGCGAGTCCGGCGATTAGTGCCAGCGATGCGACGATTGAACGCCTGTAGCTATGTAGAAGGCTGGTATCGACTTCTGCTTTTTGAATATATAATTAAGTTTTGGGGAGTAATGGGGTATTGGCAAGGATTTGTGTTGGGATTAAAGCAATGCCAGGAATGCCGTAACAGGCTGCGT
>CAKZMA010000668.1 GCA_937127375.1 uncultured Coleofasciculus sp.
GACAGAGATACAACCGATGAGCGCCCAAAGCATCAGGGCGATTAATTTTCGGGTTCTGATTTGTCTTCTCATCAGCATAGCCCTTTGATATACCGTAGGGTGGGCAGGGTCCCACCAGCATACCAGTCAGTAACATTGATGTTAGGGTATCAGTTTATCCCAATAGGCAACAGCAAAAAAGTCCTAACCTATCTGGACAAGCGAACTGTTGTTCCAGACGTTCCGCCGGAACGTCTCTACCATAAGATGTGTCTATATTCTATTAATCAAGCAATTCAAGCTTAAAATAAGCGTCTGGAGAAAGGTTTCTCCCAGTAAAAGGACTATCTCGCTCAACAAAATAGTATGCACGATCCCCGCTAGTACCATATTTAAGCTCAAAAATACTCCCGTGTTGTAGTAAACCAGATCTATCCCGATCCTTCTTACCCCCACCTTTATCAGCTTTCATCACTACACGAAGATGTGTTTGGATAGCAGAAGAAACATTTTTTACTTTAAATCTTACTCTAACGGGTTCACTACCTCTTGGGACCCAACTTTTATGATCAAAGTTGACACTAATTCTAGTGCCTCCAAAATCACCTGCCGGAATTACAAATGTTGTCCTATCAACAGGAGCAACACGTTGATGTTCCGAGAAAGCACTACCCAGAGCTCGATAGATACGACGACCTCCCTCTACGATAACAGAAACTAATAAACTACTTTGCTTTTGAGTAATAACCTCTCTGGAAAGAGTAATATCTCGTTGTAGTAGGAAAGAAGTGGATATAGTGAAAACAGATAATATTCCAATTTGAATGATTTTACCTAATTTAAAGCTCATGATGATTTAATTTAGAATCGCCATAGCTATTTTATTATAACAAGGTTTCTTCATTTCAGCCATTTGTCAGTCTTGTTTGTGTAGCAGCGATTAAAATCGCCGTGGCAAAAGGGGGTTACTGACAAGTAAATACCCTTGAAGTTGAGGGTCTATTGGCGTACAAAATAACCTCACCTCGCTCATTCACGTACCACCCTTGGGCTTCCACAATCACCTTAGGCGCAGTGGTTTTCTCTGACTCCTGTTCTTCAGAGGTTGCGGGTTGTACATCTTCCCACCCCACACTACTACTAATCGGGTCAGAGGGACTGGGAGGAATCCCCCCTCGTTCTGTATTGACAAAACGCCCTCTGCCATCCTCACCCGGTTGACATCCTTGAGTTAGAGGTGGACTTTCGGTGTCAGTTGGCAGTTCCACAGCCCCCTGTACTGGGTCAATTTCTAAATCATCAATAGTAATCGCTCCATCGGTGCCAAACTCAGAACTGGCACTGATGTCGTTAGTGTCGTTACTCCTTAATGAGTCAAAAGAACCGGATTGTTCTTCCAAACCAAAGATGCGGTGGGCTGAAATTTGAATATTGCCCCCATTTCCTTCAACAGCGGTGGCGATAATATCACTATTTGCAGGGGAATTGGCGATGATAAAGCCATCTTCGGCGTTGATGTTTATGTTTCCTCCGTTAGCCTGGATATTGGCTTGAGCTGCAATAAGACTATCATCCTGAATAAATAGGAACTCAACCCTGTCTAAGTTAATATTGGCAGCTTCTTGTTCCCTACCTGCATTTACTCCTGTTTCAGCACTAATGGTTCCTGAATTGAGGTCAATGCGATGGGCATCAATGTTTATATTGCCAGCTTGTCCTTGGGGGCTGCTGACTGTGACGATTGAACCATCTGCAACCATTAACTGCTTGGTTTCCACCGTTAAGTTTCCGGCAATACCACTAGCTAAAGCCTGAACTGATAGGACACCTGAATTGCGAATTTGCAGCGATTCTGTGGCATTGACGGTAAGGTTTCCAGCCCTTCCGGGTTGAGGTAAATCTAAAGTTGCTGCTCCCACCCGCCCATTATCAATCAGTAGTTCTTTGGTGTTAATGGTTAGGTTACTAGCATCTCCGAGTCCGATGGTATCAGCAGTAATTGTTGCACCATCCGTGACTGTCACTTGCTCCGCGTTTAAAAATAATTCACCTGCATTACCTGGTCCCACGGAGGCACTGCCCACACCCCCTTTCCCCTGCAACCACACTTGGTTAGCATTGATTGTTAATCGACCTCCATTTCCTCCTCTGCTGTCCCGTCTTGCCACTGTTGCAACTCCAGCTCCATCCTGAGTAATTAACTGCTTAGTATTTAGGGTTAGAGTTCCTGCATCTCCAGGTCCTTCAGTTGTTGTTGCTATACCGACACTTAACAGACTCAGCTCTTGAATTGTTGCGGGATTTGGGTTTACAGGAAATGATCCGGGTTCGTTGCCAATTAGCTTGATAAATTCAGAGGCATTGACTGTTAAATTTCCCCCTTGACCACTACTATTAACAAGGGCTCCAGTAGAAATTCCTGTCTCGGACTCGAATTTATATTGGTCATTTTGAATAATCAATTTACTCGTATTAACGGTAATGTGTCCCGCGTTGCCAGCCCCATCTGTATTAGCCGTCAAAGCTGAACGATTGAACAAATTTACCGAATCAGAGACATTGACAGTTAGGTTTCCGCCCTGACCTTTTCCAAATCCGGATGTAAACGTAGCCAATCTTGTGTTAGTAAAGGAAATTGACCTAGCCGTGAGATTGATATCACCCCCCTTGTTCGGATTAGCTGTATCGCTGAGGATGAAACTATCAACCAGATGAATTGTATCGTTGGCAATGAAAGTGATATCTCCTGAGGCACCAGAGGCGGAAGAAGCAATGATGAAGCTGACGTTTAAGCCATTTAGACGGCTTTGATTTGAGGTGATATTGCCTCTGGAGTCAATGACTACCGAACCACCGTTACCAGAAAAGGGGTCAAGATTAATAAAACCATTAGAATGACGAAGATCGAAATATAACGACTCCTGATTTATTTGATCTGCCGCAAAAATTGCTCCAAATTCAATCGTTCCACCTGTTAGGGCTGTGTTGGGTTGGTATTGGTTGGTTAAAAAAACAACGCCATCTGGTGTAGTGCTATCTAATATGGCGATACCTATTTTAATATCCGCACTGGTTGGAGTCCTTGTGATCAGCGGAGGTGGTAAAAACCCACTGCTGGCAACTCCAGAAACATTAATTTGGGTTGGGTCTACTCCAGCTCGCACGTCGAGTGTAGGTTTAGTGCTGCCATCAATATGCACCGACGTTCCATCAGATAGCTGAACTTCCTCAGCGATATAGTCAACCCCAGACGTACCTACCATCTGCGGACTTGTAATCTTGACTATCCCTGGAATTGTTACGCTACCCCCTGCTAAAATGTGTAGAGAGGCTCCTGTATAAGAGGCAAGGAATACATCTCCATTCGCTCGGATTATAGGGTCATTAGGACTATACAAATTACCCAAACTTCCATCTAATTTTTCAATCCGAAAACTCCCCCCACTCCAGTAATGGATATCTCCCCCAACAGTGTTAGCACTGCGTAACACCATCTCCCCACCAGAAAACAAGCCACTATCAGGATGATTGAGGGCAAAAATATCAACATTTTGATTGCCCTGAATGAGCAAATCACCCTGAGCTTGAGCAATAAAACTATTTACAACACTATCTCTGATCCGCACCGTATCTTGGGCAACTATTTTCAGGTTATTTCCTGCATATAAATTACCTTGTAAGTCTAAATCGTTCGCCGCTAACGTTAGATTACCACCAACAGCTAAACGAGTTGCATTTGCAGTGATTATCTTTCCTCTTTCTATAGAAGATTGAGGTGGGGGATTTGCTCCATACTGCAACCCTGGAGTCAGATTAATCGTCAACAGTGGCGCTGACTCTGGATTCGTCGCACTAAACTCAACCCCATTATCAAATACCAAACGATTCGCCGTACTCGCCACAAACGAACCCCGAATATCCAACTGAGCCTTTTCTCCAAAAATAATCCCATTGGGATTCAGGAAAAACAGATTCGCCGCCCCATCAACCCCCAATGTCCCTAAAATAGCCGAAGGGTTATTCCCGGTTACCCGACTAAAAATACTTTCAATGCCAACAGGATTCGCAAAATAAGCTTCTTGTCCCTCACCAACATTAAACGCCTCAAAGCTATGGAAGAGATGACTACCGCGAATCGCGCCCCCTTCAATCAGTTCTCGAATATCACTAACATTGGTGATGCGAGACGACTCAGCCCCCAGGGTATTGTCAGGAAGGATTTGAGCCGAAGCGTTTTGTCGCCCAAGATTCAACCAACAACCCAGTGATAGAAACTCAAAAAGGACGAACCAGAGAAGCGATTTTAGATTGGTAGTGCCCGCCATAGCTGCTGTGCCTTCCCGAAACATGACATCACAAGTGAAGCTCTAAGAAAAGCTTCTACCATAGTTGTAGGTTCAGGTACAGAGTTTTCGCAAAAGCTAACTTTTTGTAATAAAGAGTTACACGGCTATAAACTAGCCTTTGGGCGCCGGCAAGAATGGTTTCCAGTAAACTACTGGCGTGGCACAGCTAAAATGGTGGCATAGATTTTACGATTAAACTGGGCGCACGCCGTGCGCCCCTACAATGCTAATCCACCAAATAAGGTGGGTCACGCCACTACAAATAGCGCGATCGCATATCTCTGTGCTTACCCATCCAATCACACGCCTAATTGAGTTTTTCGGAACAGCGAGTCGCTAAGAACTTATTCAGATCAGCATAGGTTCCCGCATAAGTGG
>CAKZMA010000669.1 GCA_937127375.1 uncultured Coleofasciculus sp.
GTTACCGGGAACTGTTCTACTTTCTAGCATGGCGAGATATCCTGGTACGATACAAACAAACCATCATTGGCATAGCCTGGGCGTTAATTCGACCCTTTTTAACGATGGTGGTATTTACGATAGTATTTGGTAAACTAGCAAAGTTACCCTCTGAAGGCGTTCCTTATCCGATTTTGGTATTTGCGGCGATGCTACCCTGGCAGTTTTTTTCCAATGCCCTTTCCGGGTGCAGCAATAGTTTGATTAGCAATGCCAATTTGATCGCCAAGGTCTACTTTCCCCGCTTGATTGTGCCAGCCAGTGCTGTGATTGTCAGCTTTGTAGATTTTATGATATCAGGGATAATTTTGCTAGGCTTAATGGCGTGGTATGATTTCTTACCCAGTTGGCGAATCTTGACACTACCATTTTTTATTATAATTGCGTTTGCGGCATCAATGGGGGCAGGGTTATGGCTAGCGGCACTTAATGTCAAGTATCGGGATTTTCGCTATATAGTACCGTTTATCGTCCAGTTTGGTTTGTATATTTCGCCGGTGGGATTTAGTAGTACAATTGTGCCTCAAGAGTGGCGATTAGTTTATTCGCTCAATCCTATGGTCGGGGTAATCGATGGGTTTCGTTGGGCAATTTTAGGTGGAGACGCCAGAATTTATTTGCCAGGATTTCTACTTTCATTGGGATTGGTTTTTGGAGTATTGGCTAGTGGGGTATGGTATTTTCGTAAGGTAGAACGGACGTTTGCGGATGTAATCTAGGTATTTTCAGTGGATAAGTTAACTAGGTAATGGATAATGTCTGACACGGTGATTCAGGTCGAGAATCTCGGTAAGAAATATATCATTGGTCATCAGCAGCAGGAACGTTACACGGCGCTGCGGGATGTGATTGCTAATGGGGCGAAGTCTCTTGGACAACGGTTGCTGAAGCCTTGGGGGAAACAGAGTGCTAACCCAGCTTATGAGGAGTTTTGGGCGCTCAAGGATGTGTCATTTGAGGTGAAGCAGGGTGATAGGATTGGGATTATTGGGCGTAACGGTGCAGGAAAATCAACACTCTTAAAGATTTTAAGCCGAATTACGGAACCAACAACAGGTAGAATTCGGATTAAAGGACGAGTGGCGAGTTTATTAGAAGTGGGAACAGGATTTCATGCCGAATTAACAGGACGGGAAAATATTTATCTCAATGGTGCGATTCTGGGGATGAGTAAGGCGGAGATTAAGCGCAAATTTGATGAAATTGTTGACTTTGCGGGAATTGAAAAGTTTTTAGATACTCCAGTTAAGCGGTATTCGTCAGGAATGTATGTGCGATTGGCGTTTGCGGTGGCGGCGCATTTGGAACCGGAGATTTTAGTTGTAGATGAGGTGCTGGCGGTAGGAGATGCTCAGTTTCAGCAGAAATGCTTGGGCAAGATGGAAGAAGTTGGGAAAGAGGGACGAACCGTTTTATTTGTTAGCCATAATATGGCAGCTATAGAGAAACTGTGTCAGCATACTATCCTACTTCATTTGGGGAATATTAGATACATTGGTAATCAGAACGAAGCCATTACTCAATACCTAACCAGCTTCTCAAATCATCTAGTGTCGATGCGTGATCGCCCAGATCGACAAGGGTCAGGTGAAGTTAGAGTTGTTGCTATTGAAACTAGAGATGAAAAAGGCAATATTTTAAGTGCGGTTAAATCTGGTCATAGTTTAGATATCTATCTGCATTTTGAGGTACAACCACATGTTAAAATCTCTAGAGTTATAGCTGGTGTGGCTGTCAAGACTCAATTAGAAGTACCAGTTTTTCTGCAACATAATCGTCTGACTCAAGATGAGTTTGGTCAGCTTCCTCCTAAAGGAGCATTTGTTTGCCATATAAATCGACTTCCTTTACCGGCTGCGACTTATCAAATCACCTATTCTCTAATGAGAGATAGTATGTATTTAGATAAAATTGTTAATGCATTTCAATTGTCAGTAGTTGAGGGGAATTTCTTTGCTTATAATGAAGTACCACCAATAACACAGGGAGTATGTCTAGTTAATGCTAAGTGGCGAATTGATACGAGCATACCATGATTTAGACCTGAATCTATCAATAGTTAAGTTATAAAGTTAAGTTATAAGTCAGCCATTATTGTATTGTATTGTATTGTTAAGCAATATGAAATTTAAGAGTTTCATAAAAAATAAATATAGATCTTACTTTGAACATTCTTATGCATCTCCTATTGAAGTAGAGCGATGTGAGCGAATTTTTTATATGAATTATTTGCGGCGCGGTATGACAGTTTTTGATGTTGGTGCAAGCATAGGAGAGACTTCCCTGCTATTTTCTAGATTTGTAGGAAATTGCGGAAAAGTACACGCATTTGAAGCCAGTAATTCATCTTTTAAAAAATTAGCTTTAATGTGTCAAATAGCTACACAGTTTCAGATTACATTGAATCACAAAGCGGTTGCAGATAAAGAGGGATTACTGAAGCTGCACGTCTATGACGATAACCACTTAGGTTGGAATTCTTTAGCAGAACGCTCGCTGCAACGGTATGGAATTGATGTTAAACCAACTCATATAGAAGAGGTAGAAGCAGTAACTATTGATAACTACTGTAAAGGAAATAATATTTCGCAGATTGATCTTCTCAAAATTGATGTAGAGGGAGCAGAATACCAAGTTTTATTAGGCTCTCGTAGTATGCTGAAGAGTCAAAGAATTCGTTGTTGTGTTTTTGAGTTTGGTGCAACCACTTTTGATATGGGTAATGATCCCAAAGAAATTGAAACTTACCTAAAACAATTTGGTTATACTATTAAAAATGTAGTCAAGGGTGATCCAGTGTTTCCAGGGCGGTCAAGTGCTGCGGAAGCTCGTTTTTCAGTTCATGTCGCTAGGCCAAGAGGATGATTAAAGAAGCGCTGTGGATGTTGCGGCATCTTAAATATTATCTATCGCCCCGCAGGTCTATTTCATCATGGTGCAAAGATTTAGCAGCTTGGCAAAGATTTTGGAAAAGCTATCAACGTTATAAGCAGCTTGCCTCCCCCAGCGAACAACCGAGGCTTGATCATCTCTATCCTTGCTTGGGAGATGATACTGCACAGACGCCGATTGATCCGATATATTTTTATCAAGATGCTTGGGCTTTTGAAAAAATTGTCAATCAGAACCCTAGACAACATATTGATGTGGGTTCTCATCATAAATTTGTAGCACTTCTTTCTAAAGTAGTGCCTGTGACAATGGTCGATATTCGACCTTTGTCGTTGCCATTGGATACTTTAAGCTTTCAAGAGGGTTCGATTCTAGAACTACCATTTGAGGATAGAAGTATCGAGTCTTTATCTAGTTTATGCGTAGTTGAACATATTGGTCTAGGGCGTTACGGCGATCTCCTCGATCCAAAGGGAACTGAAAAAGCAATCAGAGAACTTAAGCGTGTAGTCAAAGTCAATGGTAATTTATACTTATCTCTACCTATAAATGATAAAAACTATACCTTTTTTAATGCTCATCGAATTTTAAGTGAAGATTATTTTTTTGATCTTATTCAGCCGTTCAAAATAATCGAAAAAAACTATATTTTTGGAGGAAAATTTACTAATCATAAACTTAATGGATTTGGCATAGGCTTGTATTTTTTACAAAATAAAATATAAATTTTTATAGTTTTATAAGTGAGGCTTTTTTTTATGGGTTTACTAAGAATGGGTCCCCCGGTTGAATTAATAATCAACTTACAAGAAAAATTTCAAATTGATAATTTTGTAGAAACAGGTACTTACTATGGAAAAACAGCTATTTGGGCATCTAATTATTTTAAGAATGTATTAACCATTGAATACTCAAAAAAAATGTATGAAAAATTGATTGATAATTATAAAGATATAGGAAATGTAGAATTTATATTTGGAGATTCAAGAACAGAAATGTTCAGAATAGTGAAACGATTAAAAGGAAAAAGTATTTTTTGGTTAGATGCTCACTGGAGCGGTGGCTTAACTTATGGAAATAATGATCAATGTGCTTTATTGGAAGAAATAAATATAATTAATTTATATAGCAACAATGAACACTTCATTTTTATCGATGATGCAAGGTTGTTCACCTCACCTCCACAACCTCCCCATACTGTGGAACAATGGCCTGATATTACTGCGGTCATTAATGCTCTGCAATCAGGTATTAAGAAGAGATACGTTGTTATTATTGAAGATGTAATTATTGCTGTACCTATATTTTCTAAACAAACAGTAGTAGATTATTGCCAATCTGTAAATTGTAAAACTTGGGAAGAGTATGGCAGGAATTTAAAAACTTCAAAAATAGAAAAAGGTATTAAACTTATTTATCAAGATGTAAGGGCTAGATTAGGATTAGCCAAAAAGTATATATTTGATAATTTTCATTAATTTAATTTTAATTAGTGGGTAAGGATAAAGAAATGATTAAAATTTCCCCAACTATAGATTTCAATGCCAAATGCCCATCTGATGGAGCAGATTTGGATATTACTGGAGTAGCAATTCCGGGAATGCGCTGCCTCATCGATTCTATTTGTCCTTGCTGTGGAACAGCCTACTACCTAGATTTACCAGTTGCTCATGCTCTTTGGTCTCCGGTGATTCTCAATCAAAAAACAGCAGAAATCTATGAGTCTCGGAAGTTCTATTGGTTTAATAAGCTACTCAAGGAAGGATTTTTAAATCAGGTTGACTTAGAAATAGTTCCAATTGTTCACAAATTTTTTGAGGCTAACCGGATTATTATCGTCAATTGCTTAGATTTTCTCTATGGTCATTCACTCCTTAAGCTACTCAACGTTCAGCGACACTTGGACAATGATCCTGAATTAGGATGCTGTGTATTAGTGCCGAGTCAACTCGTGCATCTAGTACCCGATGGAGTCGCTGAAATTTGGGAATTTCCAGTAGCCATTAAAGAAGGGGGTAAATGGTACTGTTCGCTACAAAGCTGGATGAATGAGCAACTGACCCAATACGAAGAATGCTATCTGAGTAAGGCTTATCCCCATCCTAGCCATCGTGTTTATGACCTGCCTCGTTTTGTCCGAAATCTGCCTGATATATCGCCAGAGATTAGGGGTGGTAAACCAATCATCTTATACAGTTACCGAGAAGACCGCCTCTGGGGTCGCACACTCACCCATCAACAGCGTAATTTACAAAAGCTTTATACTCGACTGAGTGCAATTTTCCCTGACTTAGTCTTTGTCTTGATAGGATTTGGAAATAACAATAAAATTAGTGCAACTAGGGCTAAATTAATCGACTTGAGAACCGATAGATTTAATGTAGATTGTGATCGTCTATGGATGGCGTATATGTGCGTATCTGATTGTGTTATTGGTGTTCATGGCTCTAATATGCTGCTTCCTTCTGGGTTGGCTAAATCTACAGTGGAATTAGTGCCGCAGTCTCGTTTAGGAAATATATTTCAAGATATACTTTTTTCTCGCCATTTTCAAGATATTCGTGAGGGTTTCCTGAATTACAGATTTATTTATGGCAATGACAATCTGAGTGATGTAAGAACTTCCATTGTTGCCGATTTAATTATGGGAATTATTGCTTATAACGAGCGTCACTCATTCTGGTTTAAAGTTAGTGAAAGTGAATCGAATGAATTTAACTACTCAAATCCAGAATTTTCTCAACTAGTTGCTCAATATTTCTCTATAAGATATAATCCTAATTCATATAACTTAAAAACCAAACTTAAATCTAAAATCACAAAGTTTCATCTAGATAGATTACACAAATTAGACACAGAAGAATAATTTATATTTAAGATGAAGACAGGAAAATAGTCTAATTTATTTATTATATTATGAAGTATTTAGACATTCCGAAAGTAACTTTTGGTATTATCGTTCTCAATGGTGAACCATTCACCCGTTATTGTCTGCGTGCGCTTTATCCTTTTGCCCATGAAATTATAGTGGTGGAGGGAGCCTGTGAAGCTGCAGCAGCCATTGCTACACCCGATGGTCACTCAACTGATGAAACTTTGGAGGTGCTTTATCGTTTCAAGGCTGAAGATGATCCAGACAATAAAATACATATTGTTGTTCGAGATGGCTTTTGGAGTGAGAAGGATGAACAATCTCAAGCTTATGCTGAACGAGCCACTGGAGATTACCTGTGGCAGGTAGACATTGATGAGTTTTATAAGCCGGAAGATATGCAGACTATTCTAGAATTACTAAGCAAAGATCCGCAAATTACGGCTGTTTCTTTTAAGCAAATTGCTTTTTGGGGAGGGTTTGATTACTTGGTGGACAGTTGGTATTTGCGGCGAGGGATCAATATCTTTCATCGAATATTTAAATGGAAGCCAGATTATCAATATGTTAATCACCGTCCGCCAACCGTAAAAGATTCTCGGGGACAAAACCTGCGTGATTTGCGGTGGATAGATGGTAATGAGCTAGCTAAGCAGGGTATCGTATTGTACCATTACTCATTGTTGTTCCCTAAGCAAGTTATTGAAAAGTGTGAATATTATGGCAGTGCAGCATGGGCTAAACGTCATCAAGCACAAAAGTGGGCTCAGGAAGTTTTCTTGGAACTTCGACATCCTTATCGAGTACACAATGTCTATGACTACCCAGGTTGGTTAGAGCGATTTGTCGGCACACATCCACCGCAGATTGAAGCCCTGCGTACAGATATAAAAGCAGGACGTCTCAATGTTCACATGCGTCCTATAGCTGATATTGAGTGCCTTTTGAAATCACCCACATACTGGCTAAGACGTGAGATGCTAAAATTTTGGGAACCGTGGGAGCTCCAATTAAAACCTTGGAAAAATCGATTCTCACGCCTACTGAGAGATCCTGTAGGTAGTGCGACTTCGCTAAGACGTAAGGCTATAATATTTTTTAATAAAAATGCTCCCTCGTGACCTTAATTTCAACGCTAGACGTAAAAACCAAATAGTTAATCCGTTTAACAGATGAATATCCTGCATATCAATCAATCTGATATATCTGGTGGAGCGGCGATTGGCGTCTATCGATTGCATCAGGGTTTGTTGGCTCAAGGTATAGATTCACGATTTTTAGTAGATCTAGCCACCACAAGCAGTACTCGCGTAGCTTCCATACCTCAAAAACGCTACATAGACTATCAAATTTACCGCTTTACTCGGCGTTTTGGTTTTAACGATATTCATCTCACTAGCAGTTTTGATATACTCAAGCACTCCTTTTATCAAGCGGCAGATGTGTTACACTTTCATAATCTTCATAGCGGCTACTTTAACTATTTAGCACTGCCATTTTTAACCAAAAACAAACCAGCCGTTCTAACCCTGCACGATATGTGGGGTATTACTGGGCATTGCGCCTACAGCTTTGATTGCGATCGCTGGAAAATTGGTTGTGGTCAATGTCCCTATCCAGATATCTATCCACCTATCCAAACCGATAACACCCATTGGGAATGGAAGCTAAAGCATTGGAGTTATAGCCGATCTAAGTTGATCGCTGTGGTAGCTACCAGCCACTGGCTTGCCGATCAGGCAAAACAAAGTATACTAAACGGTTATCCGATCCACCGCATTCCTTACGGCATCGATACAAAAGTTTACCAACCCCTTGACTCCCACGATTGTCGCTCTGTGCTGGGTATTTCCAAAAACAAACGAGTTTTACTGTTTGCTGCCCAAAAGCTGACTGATTCCCGTAAAGGTGGTAATCTGTTGCTACAAGCTCTCCAAGGCTTACCCGAATCTCTCAAAGCTGAAACTATGTTACTAATTTTTGGCAATGGTGGAGAAGCTCTGGCGGAGAGAGTGGGAATACCCACCTTGAACCTTGGCTTTATCGGCAGCGATCACCTCAAAGCCATTGCCTACTCTGCTGCTGATTTATTTCTCTTTCCTACTCGTGCAGACGCTTTCGGGCTAGTAGCACAAGAGGCAATGGCTTGTGGTACGCCAATAGTTGCTTTCAACATTGGCGGCGTTAGGGATCTAGTACGTCCAAGTGTCACAGGCTACCTAGCCAAAGCTGACGATGCTAAAGATTTTTGCCACGGCATTATGCAATTGCTTGAGGATTGCCATCTCTGTGCTGATCTAGGTCAACAGTGTCGGGCAATCGTCCAAGAGGAATACTCCCTAGAGCTACAGGCTAAGCGATATATGGAGCTATACTCTCTGGGATTGTCTAACTAGCCAAGTCCACTCCTTATGTACACTTTTTCAATACTTGTAAATTTTTTTTTTGGAAGTATCGTTTATCAAAATAGGTGTATAATTAGCAGGTAATTTGAGTAAATTAAGTACGATGGATGAAACAATTTATTGAGTAGTACATTGATGTAATTGATATTAAATTTAAGAGGATTAAGCTATATGGCGAGAATAATAGGTACTCCAGAAAATGATCCATTATTACCAGGAGATGATCCCTTATTAGGGACAGCCTCTAACGATTTCATATCTGGGTTGGGTGGCAATGATATCCTCATCGGTTTGGCTGGTAACGACACACTTGTTGGGGGACCTGGTAGAGACACCATGGAAGGTGGTCTTGGTAATGATAGGTATGTGGTTGATGCTGATGATAGGGCAGTTGATGAGTTTGCTATCAAGGAAAACCCAGATGAAGGTTTTGATGTGGTGGCTTCTCACGTAGATTGGAGACTGGGAGATAACTTTGAAAGACTCGTATTGATTGGAAGTGCTATCAAAGGGATAGGTAATGCTGGCGACAACCAACTTATTGGTAATGCAGAGGATAACACTCTGCAGGGTCTTGCAGGAACTGACACCTTTAAAGGGGGTGGAGGCAACGATAGGCTCGAAGGTGGAGGAGGTGATGACTGGCTGGATGGAGGTATTGGCGATGACATTTTGCTCGGTGGTCCTGGCAATGACCTATATTTTGTTGATAGTCTAGGCGACACAATTGTTGAGCCGTTTAATAGAGGTACTGATTTGGTCTTTGCCTCTGTTAATGGTTATAGACTGAGTGCTTACGTCGAAAATTTGTTTCTGGGGTCTGGTGTTATCGAGGGGACTGGCAACGATGGCAACAATTATATTCAAGGTAATCCCCTCGACAATAATCTCACTGGTGGTGATGGCAATGACACACTTGATGGTCGTGCAGGTAATGATATGCTGATTGGTGGTGATGGTAATGATACATACCTTATCGAGAGTCAAGGCGATCGAATCATGGAACTCCCTGATGGGGGCATTGATAAAGTTCTGTCGTCAGTTACAACCTACACGCTACAGGACGCTAATGTGGAGATACTGGAGCTGCTCGAAGGAACAGGTCCGAATAGCCTGACAGGCAATGACGAGAACAATACGCTTATTGGGAACACAGAAGACAACACACTCAATGGTGGTGATGGCAGTGACATCCTCAATGGCGGTGATGGCAGTGACATCCTCAATGGCGGTGATGACAGTGACACCCTCAATGGCGGTAATGGTGATGACTTCCTTGTGGGTGACTTGGGTTCGGCTGGTGGGATTGATATTATGAGAGGAGGAGAGGGAGCAGATACATTTGTACTTGGACAGGGAGGAACTAATTTTTATAACGATGGTAATCCTTCGGTATTCGGGAATACAGAATATGCCCGGATTGAAGACTTTAACTTTGTAGAAGGTGATAGAATTCAACTTACAAATGATCTGGGTGATTATTTCTTTCAGCAGTCCGGGAATGTTACCCTAATCCGTTTGGCTGATGCACCATTAGCATCTTCTGAACTGCTTGCCCTTGTGGTAAATGCTAATGCAGATGACGTTGAGAATGCGGCTTTCATTTGAAAATTTTGCTTATTTCTTCAGTATTTCCACGAGATACTACTGCAGGGGAAGTCATTCTCTATAGGCATCTCACCCAATGGTCAAAATTAAATCTGACAATTGTTACAGATAATTCACAGGACTTGTTAAGTGAAAATATTGTAGAGATTCGAGCTAACCCATTCCTCAATCGACTTACCCGAACTAGGATGGCTAGATTAGCCCATGGTATTCGCCAGTGTTTTGATATTTTCTATGACAGCCATGAACTTAGGCAACATATTAAATCCGACAAGCCGGATTTAATTCTTACAGTAGCTCATGGTGAGTTATGCTGGTTAGCTCAGCAAATGTCCCAAGAGTACAGCATTCCATTAGCCACATTCTTTCATGACTGGTGGCCCGACTTAGCATATATCCATTCTTGGGCAAGGAAGACTCTGGAATATCGATTCAAGCGCCTTTACCAACAAAGCCAATTGGCATTATGTATTAGTGAAGCTATGCGACAGGCACTAGGGAGTCACCCACATGCACAGGTTCTATTTCCAATTCCTGAGAAATTAGCGCTAAAAGAATACTCTGAAGCGGGAGTTAGAAAGGAAGAGTTCAAGGTTATTTATGCCGGAAATATTTCCGGTATCTACCGACCAATGCTACAATCATTATGTCAAATCTGTTTGGAAGTTTCGGAGTTTCAGTTAAAGTTATTTGGACCTCGACCTGATTGGTCTGATTTTCTAGTCAAAGACGATCAAAAAAAGGAATTATACGGAGGTTTTGTTTCAAGAAAAGTCTTAATGGAAGAGCTGAATCAAGCAAATGCTTTACTGTTAACAATGTCTTTTGAAAAGCGATATAAAAGACGGACAAAAATGAGTTTTCCGTCTAAACTTTTAGATTACTGTCAGTTTGGTAAACCGATTATTATTTGGGGACCCGACTACTGTTCAGCTATTCAGTGGGGACTTCAGCATCAGTCCGCGTTGGTAGTAACATCTCCTTCTGCGAAAGACTTGGTACAAGCAATCAGAGAATTAGCCACTCAGCCTGGAAAACAGAATTACCTGGGAAACAGGACTCTAGACATAGCACAGAGTATATTTAACCCGGAAAAAATTCAACAGCAATTTGTTGATAGTTTGACGCGGCTACTGTAAGTAAGTAAAGGAGAAGGGCAATTTGTCTTCTAAGAAACCCATACTTATCACCGGTTCTCATCGTTCAGGCTCAACTTGGGTAGGAAAAATATTAGCTACATCTCCCTCAGTTCGATATATTCCAGAGCCATTTAATATCAATCATCCTCGGTGTAGCTGTGGGTGTAATTTTAATGTATGGTATCAATATATATCTCAAGACAATGAAGCGATTTTTTATGATCATCTTAAGCATACGCTGGGACTGTCTTATGACTTTGGGGTATTAAAAATAGTAAATACACCCAATCCTACTTTGAAGAGGTTAATGAAATCGAGTAAATTGCTCTTGCGTAATATCCTGGGAATTAGACCTCTTGTTAAAGATCCAATTGCATTTTTTTCTGCTGAGTGGTTAGCTAAAAAATTCAATATGGATGTTGTCGTTTTGATTAGGCATCCAGCCGCCTTTGCTAGTAGTTTAAAAAGATTAAACTGGAAATTTCCTTTTTCACATTTTCTAGAACAACCTTTATTGATGAAAGTTCATCTTCAACCTTTTGAAGATGAGATTAAAAAACACGCTGCTCAAGAATATGATATTATCGAACAAGCAAGTTTATTATGGAAAATAATACATTATTGGATTGGAGAACATCAAAAGCATCATCCAGATTGGATATTTATTCGTCATGAGGATATTTCTAGAGATCCGTTAGGAATATTTAAGAAATTATTTATGCAACTCAATTTAAACTATACAGAAAAAAGTGAAGAAATTATTAAAGAATATTGCTACAATTATCATGATAGAAATAAAAATGAATACGTTGATGAAATGAAACGTGATAGTCAATCGAATATATGGGCTTGGAAAGAAAGACTTAATTTTTCAGAAATTGAACAAATTAAAAATCAAGTTGAATGCGTTTCTAGTAAATTTTACTCAGATGAAGATTGGTAAATACTTTAAAATTCCAAAATGTTGATTAATATTATAGTCCCTCTTTATAATAAAGAAAAGTATATCATAAGCATGATTCAATCGGTACTTTCCCAAACCTATACAACTTGGGAAATGCTAATCGTGGATAATGGCTCAACAGATAGTAGTTTGGACAAAGCTAAGCAAATTTCAGATTCACGGATTCATCTTTTACAGTCACCGAAGCAAGGGCCTGGGGCAGCACGTAACTATGGATTGACTCATGCTCAGGGAGAATGGATTCAGTTTTTAGATGCTGACGATTTACTAGAACCTGACCATTTAGAACAACAACTAGCTGTGGCTCAACAAAATCCTGATGCTGACATTATTGCTTGCTATTGGCAGGAATTCACTGATAAGCATCCTACTGAGAGAATAGTTAAGCAACCATCAGGGATTGAACAGTCGATTCAGGTTTTGCGTGATAGTGCAATTGCTTTTGCACCTTGGGCAGTTCATGCGGCGTTAGTTAAACGTTCAGCTTTATTACCCCCTTTATTACCCCATTACTATTGGCCTGAGCAACTTGATCAGTATTTAGGCGAAGATATTGTTTTTTGGTTTAAATTGGTCAATCAATGTACAGTGGCTTATGGCAAGAGTAAGGGGGCTTTATATCGAACCCAAACGCCCCAGTGCCGTACAAAAAATTTACATCCGCAAAAATGGTTTGAAGGAGTTCATGCAGCAATTGAATTAAATTGCAAATGGTGGCAACATAGAAACAAGTCATACACAGAAGGACAATGCGAAAATCTGATGCGAGTTTATTCGCAAATTCATCATTTTGCCAGGAAAGAAAAATCACCTGATGTAGAATGGCAGGCATTATCAGAAGCATCTAGGTGGTTACGGGAGTATTTTCGGGTTACATCGAAACCGAAACCATCGATGATTGTTCGTCGTTTGATAGGAATCAAGCTTTTTATAAAGCTAGCCAGAGAAATAAAAAATAATTAGATTAATACTTGCTATTGGAAACCCATAGTATTAGCTTTTTGTTTATAGACTATATCTGTACTCTTATTCATATAGTTCAAGGAATGATATCACGATCACTCAGAAATTTATTCTTCAAGTTTCGCTACGGATTTCAAGGTGTTCCCTTCTCAATTGCTGATAAAACCATACGTCTAGATGAATCTCTTAGACGTTGGAATGTTGGGGCAGAGTTAACGGCACACCAGATTTTAAGAAAGTTTTTACAGATGGGTGATGTCTTTATTGATATTGGGGCTAATTTTGGCTTGCATACTTTATATGCCGCTAAACTAGTAGGAAATCACGGTCATATCTTCGCATTTGAACCTGTATTATCAAACCTAAATTTATTGAAACGGAATATAGCACTGAATGGTGTCCATCAACAAGTAACGATTGTTCCGAAAGCTGTGTCAAATTCATCGGCACCTTTTCTAACATTCTATCTCCCGCCAGAAGCGGTAGCCGTAACTGCCTCTCTCCGTCCAAGTCCAGGAAATCTCCAGACTACTCAAGTTGCAAACATTCGTCTTGATGATTATTGGAGTCACATCAACCGACCTGTGCGGCTTATCAAGATTGATGTAGAAGGAGCAGAGTTAGAGGTGCTTCGGGGAGCCGAGAAGCTGCTGATGCAATGGCAGCCAATGTTACTCATTGAAGTACATGGCTTTGCCCTACCCCACTTTGGCACTAATGTCAACGAACTAAGAGACTTTCTGAAACGTTTTGGTTATCAGGAAAATTTACTTCCAGGAGAACAGTTTCGTGGAGAAGATTATTTTCAGGCACTATACTATCTACCAGGGTAAAGTCTAAACTGTAAAGATTAAGTTACAAATCCTTAGACTGCTATGGTTCATTTTTATACAGATAAACGTGTAGTTGTCACTGGGGGACTGGGGCTAATTGGCTCGTTTCTTTGTGAAGAATTGCTGGCAGTCGGAGCCAAGGTTATTTTGATAGATGATGAATCCAAAGGGGACTGGCGCTACATTCCCCATCTGCGCGAGTCAGTAGAGTATTGTAAAGGAAGTCTTGAAGACCCAAAATTCGCCATAGAATCCTTGACTGGGTGTGATTATGTTTTTCACTTGGCGTCTCGTCCCTATGGTGTCGGATTTAGCCAAAAGAACAATTTCGAGATGTTCCGTTTTAATGACTTGATCAACACTAACGTTCTTGATGCGATCGCGCATCACCAACCCAAGCATGCGTTAGTGGTTAGCTCTAGCTGTGTCTACTCTGATGATAGTCCAACGCCGATGTCAGATTGTTTCCCGATTACTGGCGAACCGGAACGGGTAAACTGGGGATATGGCTGGGCTAAGCGTATCCTAGAGCAAAAAGCCTTTATTTACCAGAAAGAAACGGGAATTCCGATTACGGTAGTACGCCCTTTTAATATCTATGGCGAACGTTATCACTGGGCGGGAGAAAAGTCCCAAGCTATCCCCATGCTGACTAAACGGGTGATGGATGGCGAAAATCCAATGCTGGTGTGGGGTTCTGGAAACCAGCGCCGGAACTACCTGCACGCCACTGATTGCGCCCGTGCTATGATGCGTCTTGTTGAAAATGGTTACTTTGAGCGTCCTGTCAATATCGGGAGAGAAGAAACAGTGTCTGTCAAGGATCTGGTCAAACGGCTTGCTACAATAGCTGGAATAGAACTCGACCTGATTTGCGATCGCTCTAGACCTGAAGGTCGCTTTATCAAAAGCGCTGATAGTAAACTACTGATGGCAGCATTAGGAGATGACTTTACCTGGGACATTGACCTGCATGAAGGACTCCACAGAATGGTGGATTGGTATAAACTAACATTTAGCAGTTAAGGCAAATGAACATTCCTGTGAGTCTTGTATCAACAGTTCTCAATGATCGCCACGGTGCTGAGAATCTTTTGGCGGACTTGGCACAACAAACTCGATTGCCCGATGAGTTTGTCGTGGTTGATGGCGGTTCCACTGATGGAACGTATGAATATTTGTGTGAGAAAGCTAAGTCGCTTCCTTTCCGGCTACGGGTGATTCAGGAAAAGGGAGCAAATGTCTCGCGAGGTAGAAATTTAGCGATTGACAAAGCGGTTCATGAGGTCATTTTAACTACGGATTTCGGTTGCCGACTGGATACTAACTGGGTAAAAGAATTGGTTACTCCCTTTGAACAGGATACTTCTATTGAAATTGTCACGGGTAGCTGGAAAATTCCTGAGCAAGATGTGCAAACGCCAGCACAGTGGGCAGAATGGGCTTTGGCTAAGGGAAAATTGGAACTGATTGCGACACCAACCTGTCTCGCTTCCACCAGATCGCTTGCTTTCAACAAACAGGTTTGGATCGAGTTTGGCAAATATCCCGAAGATTTGACCTTGACAGGAGATGACGCTATTTTCAGTTTATGGATGGTCTCGGCTAAACGTAACATTGCGGCAGCGCCTAAAGCTATGTGTTACTGGCATCGGTTCCCAAAACTCAAAAGTTATTGGAAAGAGGCAAAACGAAATTTTCGAGGAGCAGGGGAAGCGATTTTTTTTCTCAAATATGGCGTTAAGGTTGGAATTCTGTTTACCTTAGAGACGTTGAGCTTGGTAGCGCTAATTACCTTGCTACTTCTCTTACCGTTGGGGGTTCCAATACAGTTGTTTTATGGAGTTGCAACTTTAACTGTCTTGATTTGGATAAAGCGTCTATTGAGATGGTTTGAGGCAATACAATTATTGTCCAACGTTAGAAAATCATCTTACTGGCCTTGGGTAATTGGTCTTGAATTGGGTAAACGCATCAATAGTGTTGTTGGATATTGGCTGGGCTTTTTCTATGGATTTAAGCATTGTCAAACCTGTCGGAAGCAGATGAGACAGTTAAGGGTAAGGCGTTGGTAAACTTAAACATTCTGACGGGTATTTAGTCCACAAACAAAGGCTAATATTTTCTGAAACTTCGATACTAGGAAAATGAAAATTATGTTAGTTGGTTTTATTATTCCATTAAAATCTAAAAAAGTTACGCCAGACTGGGCGGTCACCTGTAGTTTATTAGACCAAACGCTTCACTCACTTGCCCTGCAAACTTGCCAAGATTTTCGAGCTGTAGTTGTCGGTCACGAAAAACCGAATCTCTCAAACATAGCATGGCAGACTGCTGACTATATAACAAGCCCCTTTGACGTTCCACCTATTAAAAAAGCCGGAAGCTATAAGTATTACAAAGAATTTAAAAGGATTTTAGATAAATATCGCAAAATTGCCACAGGATTAAATTTTTTACGACAAGAAAATATTAGTTACGTAATGGTATTAGATGCAGACGATATACTGCATAAAAATTTAGTTTCTTATGTCATAAATACAAAAAATACCAATGGATATATTATCCGAAAAGGATATCAATTTTACTCCAAAAGTAAGCGTTTAGTTTACAGACAAGACTTAGATAAGATTTGCGGTTCAACTACACTTATTCATGCTGATTTAGTTCCCTTTCCTGAAACTGTAAATGATGAAACGATAAGTTCTATTCCGTGGTGTCATTTATCTCATTCCGACATGGAAGCATACTTTCTACAAAAAAATAAGCCTCTAAAGATTATTCCTTTTGAGGGAGCTATGTATGTTATGCAGCACGGTCAAAATGCTTCTGATGAGTTTCGCGAATCTCTAAGATCAAAGTTGCGCGAGGGACTTAAAATTCTTTTAAAAGGAAAGCCTACTTCTGCTAATCTACTTGCCGATTTTGGCATTCAAGATAAGGATAAATTTATCTAAAAAATTTATTTATGTAATTTTTAGATGGAAACTTAAGTTGATGAAAGGTAGAGTAATAAATACAGCGCTAAAACTCTTAAATCGATCGGGTATTCATATAATGAGATCCTATAGAATACCCCGCACAAACTTGAATTTACTTTTACTATCTGTGCCAGCCTTACTCTATCAAAAAGATACAGTTTTTTTCTTACAGATTGGTGCGGCAGACGGAGTAACTAACGATCCGCTATTTCCTCTAATTCAGAAATATAACACGAAATTGAAAGGTGTATCCTTGGAGCCACTTCCGGATGTTTTTGATAAGCTAAAGGCTAATTATAAGAGATATCCTGAAATAAAATTAGAAAATGCAGCTTTGACAGATACTGATGGGGAAGTTAAAATTTATAGACCTGTCAATACAGTAGATAAATCAGTCTCGCAGAAGTCAAGTTTAAAAAAAGAGATAGTCATAAAGCATGGTTTTAGAAAACCTAAAATAGAAGAGCTTTCAGTTAAAGGAATTTCAGTGCAAAGTTTATTCAAAAAGTATCAAATATCTTATATAGACCTTCTTCAAGTAGATACAGAAGGAAATGATTATAATATTATATATTCGATTTTAAATTATGGTTTTATCCCTTCAATAATTCACTATGAAAATTTACATTTAAGCAAAAAAGAAACCGAAGATATTCGTCAATTACTAACCCAAAATAATTATCAAATGATTGAAACGGCGAAAGATAGTTTAGCGGTAAAAAAATTAATAAAATAATTAATCTGTATTATACTTATATTAATTAAATGTTAAAACTTATTTACTACTCGCCAGCTAGTTATGGTGGTATTGCTGATTACGCCCATGAACAAGCAAATGCCCTAGTCAAAGTGGGAGTTGAGGTGACACTATTAACGACCCCAGCTTACCCAACCAATAGAGGAGAAAACTATCGGGTTCTTCCAATACTGGAGGAAATGAAGACTGAACCTTTTATGACCAATAAACTTTTCAAGGCAATTCATTATACTAGAGTGACCCTGTCTAATATAAAAAAGTTGGCTTGTTATATCGAAGAAAACAACGTTGGTGCTGTATTATTTGGCTCTTATGCGGAATATTTAGCTCCGTTGTGGTCTTACCGCTTACGACGACTCTCAAAACAGAACGTTAGGTTTGGTGCAGTTGTCCACGATCCCATTCGTGATTTTGTTCTCGGTCCTTTGTGGTGGCATCGCTGGTCGATTGCCTGTGGATACTCCTTCTTGCACGAGGCTTTCGTTCACAAATCGATTAAACTCGATACCGTTAAACCAATGCCTAATTTGCGAACAACGGAAATTCCTCATGGTTCTTATTATTTTACTCAACCTACCGCATCAAAAGAAGAAATACGAAACCGAGTTGGATTACCTCGTCAATCAAAAGTCATGCTTGCTTTCGGTCACATTCGAGATAACAAGAATCTAAATTTGGTCATTCAGGCAATGGCTCAGGTTCCAGAAGTTTATTTAATTGTTGCCGGAAAAGAGCAATCTTCCACCCAAAAACTGGCTTCGTCTTACCAAAATTTGGCGGAGCGCTTGAGAGTTAGTGATCGCTGTCGATGGCTAATACATTTCATTCCCGACTGGGAAGTTGCCAATCTCTTTACTGCTGCTGATCTTATCGTTATTACCTATAGTAAAACATTCCATTCAGCGAGTGGTGTTTTAAACATAGCTGTGAATTATCACAAACCCTGTTTGGCTTCTGGTGGTGAGAGCGCTTTGCGTTCTGTTGTTCATAAATATCAGCTAGGGATTTGGGTTAACCCTGATTCTTTAGAGTCTTTAGTAGAAGGCATAAGAATTTATTTGGCAACTCCCCTTAATCCACAGTGGTATAAGTATTTAGAAGAAAACTCTTGGGAATGCAATGCTAAAATAGTTAGACAAAAATTAATAGATAAACAACAAGCACAGGTCTCATAACGGGAAGCAAAAAATGTGAATATTAGAGTGATAGCAGGTAGCACTGCCAGTTATTTTTATAGGCTAGTCACACAAATTCCATCTCGTACAGTGCGAATGCTATGTCTGAAAGCATATCTAGCAAAAGTTGGGCAAGGAACCTCAGTGCAGATGGGATGCAAGTTTCTCAATGGACGAAAAATTTATTTAGGAGAGCGTAATGTTATTAATTTTGGTTGTCTTTTAGATGGTCGTTCTTACCAGATTATAACTGGCTCGGATGTCTCGATCGGTCCGCAAGCAACAATTCTCACCCTTGGACATGAGCCCCAATCTCCTGAATTTGCCGATCGCGGTGGAGATGTAATCATCGGCGATCGCGTCTGGATTGCTTACCGAGCGATTATCTTACCAGGAGTCACTATTGGTGAGGGAGCCGTTGTTGGTGCCGGTTCAGTAGTCACAAAAGATGTAGAATCCTATACTATTGTTGCAGGTAACCCAGCTCGCTTTATCAAGAAGCGAACACACGACTTGCATTACACATTAAACTATAAACCTTGGTTACTTTAATAAACTGAATTGATTAGGAACATAACAGTGTATCTTTTGCCTTATTCCAGACCCAAACAAATTCCTTTGAGGATATTAGCCGGTCCCTTTCGAGGGGCTCGCCTTATCCTGAACCCCGCCTGTTCCAAGCGAAAGATCCTTGGCATTTACGAACATATATTGAACCCTTGGCTTAACCAAATTCTTCCTGATATTGAGGTTATGTTCGATGTTGGTGCTAACGATGGCTATTTTACCTATGGGTGTGCAAAAGCGATCAAACGATACCATAAATTGGGACACATTATTGCCTTTGAGCCTGGATTAGGTGAACAAGCTGTCTTATCAATTCCTGCTACTTGGTCTGACTATACTGGTATCAGTTTTGAATTCATCTCTCTGTTTGTGGGTTCTATCTCCACCGAATCGACGATCACATTAGACAAGGCTTATGAGGAACGTCCATCACTGCATGGAAAACCATTATTAATCAAAGTAGATGTGGAAGGTTCTGAAGTTGATGTGCTAGAAGGGGCAACTGGCTTACTTCACAAACCCCATCACTGGGTTGTGGAAGTTCATGGCGACCATCTACTCGATCCAGTGTTGGGTTTCTTTACTAACGCTAAAAGAGCAGTAGATATCCGTCTACTCCAACCCCATTGGCTGCTAGGTTCAGAATCACGCACCGTCAAAACATCATGGGTTACCACTCGACCGGAATAAAGCGAATGTCTGATAAAGTGCCACCATGGATTTGCTGTCAACTGGGTGCCCGTGAACATTATGCTATCCCACGAGCTTTACACCAACATGGAAAACTTACCCACTTGATTACCGATGCTTGGGTCTTACCTCAGTCTCCACTCAACTTGCTACCTACACCTTTATTAACTAATTTACGCGATCGCTTTCACCCTGACTTAGCCCAAGCCTCCGTCCACGCCTTCACTAATTCTTTGATCCGCTTTGAACTGGCGCAACGAACGTCTAGAACTTCAGGATGGGAACGCATTATCGCCCGTAATCAATGGTTCCAACAACGAGCCGTTGAGTTACTGGAAACCATCACGCCAAAACTTAACACTCGTCCTATCCTCTTTGCCTATAGTTATGCTGCTTTAGAACTGTTCCGCTATGCCAAAACCCAGGGTTGGATCACTATCCTAGGTCAAATCGATCCAGGACTTGTCGAGGAAACATTAGTTCGACAGGAACATATTAGACATCCGGACTACCAGTCTACTTGGCAACCCGCACCACCTCAATACTGGATGAACTGGCAAGAAGAATGTTTGCTAGCTGACCGAATTGTCGTTAATTCCCCTTGGTCAAGCCAAGCCTTGCAACAAGTCGGTCTTCCTGCCAATAAGATAGACATTATTCCCCTTGCCTACAACCCCTCTGAGACAGCAAGCAACTTTGGGCGAACCTACCCCTCAGCTTTTTCTACTGAACGTCCCCTGCGTGTGCTGTTTCTGGGTCAAGTCATCTTGCGTAAGGGTATTGGTGCAATTTTAGAAGCGGCTGAACTCCTACATCATCAACCGATAGAATTCTGGCTAGTTGGTTCTCTCGGCATTGCTAGGCAAGCTAAAATGTACGGGCAGATCCAGTGGATTGGTGCTATCCCTCGCCGTCAAACAGCCCAGTACTATCAACTCGCTGACGTTTTGCTATTTCCGACCATTTCCGATGGTTTTGGCGTGGTTCAACTAGAAGCACAAGCGTGGAAGCTGCCGATAATAGCGTCCAGATTTTGTGGTGACGTTGTGAAAGATCGAGTCAATGGGCTAATCTTACCAGAAGTCACCGGGGAAGCGATCGCTCTCGCTCTCGAATTCTGCTTAAATAATCCTAGGCAGTTCCAAACCTTTGCCGAAGCAGCTACGGATATGTCTAGTTTTAGCCTGTCGCGATTACATTACAATCTCCAATCTCTATCTCATGCCCTTATTTGAATATCCAGAACTAGTTTTCACTCAACTCGTACTGCTAGTTATCAGTGGGATATGGTTACTGCGGCGCAATGATGAAATCCCATTACTCATTAGTACCTTTCTATTTTACGTGGCATCCTACCGATACTGGGTTGTCACTAACGGTATAGGTCGTTGGGTAAATCTGGGCAATTTTGGCTTTACTCCCATTATCAAGGAGGAAGCTCTTGTTGCTCTAAGTTACATAGCATTGGGTCAAATCTGTCTATTAGCAACCTATATGCTGCGACAACAGCAAGTTTTACCGATCGCTATCCCCCAGGCAGATCCTTTATTATTACGATGGCTACGTCCTAAAGTTCTGCTTTTGGGTTTATTTTGCTTACCCTTGGTCGGTATCACTCGCTCTAACGTTATTGCTCAAGTCACAGGCGGACGTTCTCTGGCTTTTCAAATTAGTAGCTACTTATATTTATTTCCCTTTGTTCTTGTGGGGGTAGCTACCCTAATCATTTGTGTTTGGAAGTTTGGCGGATTTTCTAAATTTATCAGTAAAATTAGTGCCATTGCCATTCTGCTGAGTTTGGCAAATTTAACCTTCAGTAGTAGTGGACGATTCCAGTTTTTAGGGTGGCTCAGTGCTAGTGGAATCATTCTTGCCTCTTCCTATCGACCAAAAACTCGCCTCCTGATTCTCTCCACTATCGCGATAGTGGCTATCGGCATGTTTGCTGTAGCGGGTTCTCTCCGTAACCCCAACTTAAATCCTGCTGTTTTGAATCAAGCCGCTTGGGAACGTGCGTCTAGTGCAGAAGATGCAAATATGCTCGATGGTTTTGTGCTGCTCCAAGACGTTTATCCCCAAAGGCTAGACTTTCGCTGGGGTATGGAGCATATAGAGGTTCTGCTTCGTCCCATCCCCAGAGGATTGTGGCCCGAAAAACCTGTGGGAGGCTACATGAATCAATTGGGTCTGATTACTGCCAATACGGGTTTCACGTTAGGAATTTCACCGACTCTATTTGGCTCATTTTACGCTGAGGCTGGCATCATTGGTATTGTCTTAGGTTCTTCACTTTATGGAGTAATTTTGGCGACGATCATTCGTTACACGATTAAGCTGAAACCCTTTGCCAGTACGCTGATTCGTGCCATCCTTTGTGCCTGTTTAATCCCACTCTTGCGCGGCGGCGACTTGGCGGGTATCTATGCGTGGATTGGTATGGCTTTTTGGCCCTGCTTTTTATTGCTGTGGTTTAAATGGGAAGATTTTAGATTAAAACCTTCCTATTATATTCAGGAGTATGATCCGACTTATGAAGAAATATAGCTATTCCTAATTTGATGCGGTAAATTAATGAGGGTGCAAGCCTTGCGTCTCTCCATTTGGGTGTACTTCACCCCCGTGATAATTTTTATATTTGATTGAACAAATTCAGCATTGACTATGGCTTCAAATATGCATATTGTGGTAATTTTCTATAATATTGGAGGCTATCATGCGGCTCGGCTCAATGCGGCATTTGTTGCATGTGAGCAAAAAGGTTGGTGTTTGACTGCTGTCCAAGTTACAGATAACACCCAAGAACATCCATGGGGTAATATAGAGCGTGAAATTCAATTTATACTCAAAACATTATTGCCTATAGAAACTACTCCCTCTACTATTGATCGCAGTCCCTGGTCTAAAGTGGCAGCCTCTTTAATCCCTTCTTGCCTCGATGCTCTAAAACCTGATATTCTGGCGATTCCTGGATGGGGTTTTCCTGTATCTCAAGCTGCACTGGCTTGGAGTAAGCGACACCGAGTTCCAGCAATTTTAATGAGTGAAAGTAAATGGGATGATGAAAAACGACAATGGTGGAAAGAACAGGTAAAATCATGGCTTTATGTGAGAAACTATACAGCCGCCTTAGTCGGAGGTCAACTCCATCGAGATTACCTCATCAAGTTAGGTTTCCCTCAAGAGCGAATTTTTCTAGGCTACAATGCTGTTGACAATCAACATTTTAATTTAGGTGCTGAGGTGGCACGAAAAAATCCGCTGGCGGCAAGGCAACGCCAGCCCAATATACCCCAAAAACATTATTTTTTGGTTGTCACTCGATTGATTAAACGCAAAAATGTTTTTCATCTTTTAGAAGCGTTTTTGGATTATCGGCAAAAAATTGGAGAAAATCAAGCCTGGAATATTGTTGTTTGCGGTAGTGGGCAGAAAGAAAGAGCTATTCGCAATTTCATTAGTGAAAAACAACTAAATAGTTGTGTTCATCTCCCTGGATTTATTCGTTACCATGCAATCCCCGATTGGTATGGTTTAGCTCAAGCTTTTGTGCATCCTGCGATACAAGAACCGTGGGGATTAGTTGTGAATGAAGCTTGTGCGGCTGGGTTGCCAATAGTATGTAGTCATACGGTGGGAGCTTGTCATGAACTTGTTCGTCATGGTCACAATGGCTTATTATTCAATCCAGAAAGTAGAGAAAATATGACTGATACCTTATTAGTCATGCATCAGCAAACCTCAGATGCGCGTATTAAAATGGGGAAATTTAGCCAAACTATTGTTGCGAATTATAGCCCCCAGCATTTTGCTGAAGGTCTATTCAA
>CAKZMA010000670.1 GCA_937127375.1 uncultured Coleofasciculus sp.
ATGACAAATGACAAATCACAGATAACTAAATAGTTGCCAACCCTGACGGGTTAAGCGGGAGACAATTTGCTCATAGCGCTCTTGCAGGGTTTGCTCAAATTGTGGCTGTTGTAACCCCTTTCGCCACAGAATTAGGGCATCTTCACCCGTATCTTGGTAATATCCTCGGCGTCGTCCGGCTGGGATAAAATCAAACTTTTGGTAGAGAGACAAGGCGGCGTGATTAGAGGGTTTAACTTCTAAGGTTGCCCACTCCAACTGACGTTGTTTAGCGTCCTTGAGTAAGGCATACAGTAAAAATTGCCCCAGTCCCTGATGTTGGTAGTTGGGATGCACCGCCAAAATCGTAATATGCGCTTCCTCCAGAATTGACCAGTAACAACCTAAACCCACTAAGCCTTTCGGTAAAGGGGGATGCGTGGGTAAATCGTCCCCCAGTAGATTGGGTGGCATAACAACGGCTGAATGGCAACCCAATGGGCGCTTATCCAAGCTGTTGTGTGCTTCTAAAACCAGTAATTGACTATTCGGGCTATTTAACTCGCGTTCGTAGCCCGATCGCGTCCACAGCCCGCCAAAACATACTTGATCCAAATCCACAGCCGCACTCAGTTGTGCTGTGGTTAGCGGCTTTAACTCTAAGACAGTCACAGTCGTCAATTGTACACTAAATAACGGACGCTTTTGGTGTACCTGCCCATATCCATCTCAAGGATGATAACGACATTATGCTATTGACTGATTCGACTCAGGTGCAAAACTCTGGACAGCGATATCTCTCAGCGAACTCCAATCCCGATGATCGCTCGCCCAATCAGACACTGTTACCGCTTACAGCCACCGTTAACAGCCAAGACTGTCTAGAAATTGGTGGTTGTGATGTCCAGGGTTTAATCGAGGAATTTGGCTCTCCCCTTTATATTCTAGATGAAGTCACGGTAAGAACGGCTTGCCGCCAGTATCGGGATGCCTTTGCCCGTTACTATTCCGGAGATACCTTAGTGCTGTATGCTTCAAAAGCCTGGAATTGTTTAGCGATTTGTGCGATCGCGGCATCGGAAGGTTTGGGTGTTGATGTCGTATCCGGAGGCGAACTCTACACAGCATTAGAAGCCGGAGTCCCAGCCGATAAGCTGTATTTTCATGGCAATAACAAGTCTATCGCTGAACTCCAACTCGCGATTGAAAGCCAATGCACGATTGTTGTGGATAATCAGTTGGAGTTAGAAACTCTGGCAGATTTGGCACAAAAAACCTCTCCAGATACCCATGTGCGGATCATGATTCGGATCACCCCAGGGATCGAGTGTCACACCCATGACTACATCCGCACAGGACACCTGGATAGCAAGTTTGGTTTTGATCCCCACACTCTAGATAACGTTTTTGCCTTCATTAGCCAACACCCTATCCTCGACTGTATTGGGTTACATGCTCACATTGGGTCACAGATTTTTGAGAGTCAACCGCACAAAGACTTGGGGGCGGTTCTGGTTGATTATCTCCAGAAAGCCGCTCAGTTCAATTTATCCCTTCAAGAACTCAATATCGGCGGCGGTTTAGGAATTCGCTATACCGAAGATGATGATCCCCCCACGATTGATGCTTGGGTCAAGGGGGTTTGTGAAGCCGTGGTTAATGCCTGTAACCAAAAACAGTTACCCTTACCCCGGTTATTATCAGAACCCGGGCGATCGATTATTGGACCTGCTTGTGTGACAGCGTATACCATCGGTAGCCGTAAGGAGATCCCGCAAACGCGAACCTATCTGGCGGTTGATGGGGGAATGTCTGATAATCCACGTCCGATTACTTATCAATCGGTCTATCGTCCAGTCGTTGCCAATCGCATGTCAGCACCGATAACTGAAACCGTCACGATTGCGGGTAAACATTGCGAATCCGGGGATATTTTACTCAAAGATGCCCAATTACCCGAAACCCAACCTGGGGATATGCTCGTGATTATGGGAACTGGGGCATACAATTACAGCATGGCGTCTAACTATAATCGTGTACCTCGACCTGCAGCGGTGTTAGTTAAGGATGGAACGGCTGAATTAATTGTGCAGCGAGAAACCTATCAAGACTTGATCCGGTTTGATCATTTACCGAAACGACTGGTATCTCAGGATTAGGGATGAAGGAGCAATGTAGAGACGCGCCATGGCGCGTCTGGAAGCGGGGGAAGCGGGGGGAGCCAAGGACGAATGACAAATGACAAAGGAGGAATGACGAATGACAAATGACAAATCAGTCGCAACTCCCCGCCTAATCTCGTTACAATCAAGCCAGAGTCAAGCTCTCAGTTGCTAAACGTTTAATTAAGTTCAATGCCTGCGTCGTCGTCGGGTTCTTTTCCTGACTCTGGCTGGGTTCAATCCTTATTGCTGGACAGCGTTGATGTCGGATTGGTTCTAGCCCTCACCTATATGGTTCTCCTCATTATCGGGGAGCGTCGTACCTTGTGGATGGTTCGAGGGCTAATCGTCTTGATGCTAGCGGCAGCGGTCAGTAATCAACTAGGATTGACCCTGTTGAGTTTTGTGTTAGAAAAATTGGTGGTTGGTTCGGCTGTGGCGATGGCTGTCATCTTTCAGTCAGAATTTCGCCGCTTTCTCGAACAAGTCGGGCGGGGAGAAATTAGGCAGTTGTTTCGATCCCAACGCCGTCCTATCCCTAAAGCAGATAGCGTTACAGATGAAATTGTCGATGCGGTTAAAGAATTATCCCAAAATCGGATTGGCGCATTGATAATTATGGAGACCAATGGAACCATTGACGAGCGAGATTTTTCTGTACCAGGGGTACAGTTAAATGCTGAACTGTCTAAAGAACTGCTGCAAACCATCTTCCAGACGACGACATTACTCCATGATGGGGCAGTATTGATTCGGGGGTCTCGCGTAGCCGCAGCGGGCGTGATTTTACCTCTGTCAGAGCGAACGGCTTCACGACAACTGGGTACGCGCCATCGAGCCGCGATGGGAATTACGGAGCGCGTCGAAAATTGCCTTTGTATTGTTGTATCAGAGGAAACGGGTTCTATCTCATTAGCAGAACGCGGTGGACTCAATCGACCCTTAACCAGTAGTAAACTCAAGGAACTGTTAGAGGCTCGATTTTCAACGGCGGTTGACCGTGAGGCAGTTGCCCCCGGTTTACGCAGTTTAGGTCGCCAAGTCAAGTCTAAAGGACGGCTACTCATTTCACGCTTACTTCGTCTGCCGTCATCCACGTCCCGCAAAGAGAAATGACTATTATTATACAACTATTATGCAAACGATCCTAAAAGAATTACCAAGCGATCTCGACCAGGAACGTCTACCCAAACATGTGGCGGTGATTATGGATGGTAATGGTCGTTGGGCAAAACGTCGAGGCATTCCTCGGATTATGGGTCATCGCCGAGGCGTAGACACATTAAAACGGTTATTGCGCTGTTGTGATGATTGGGGTATCCAAGCCCTGACTGCTTATGCCTTTTCTACAGAAAACTGGGGACGTCCTATCGAGGAAGTTGAGTTTTTGATGACGCTGTTTGAGCGGGTGTTAATTCGAGAACTCAAAGAGATGATGGAGGAGAATGTACGCATTCAGTTTGTGGGGAATTTAACAGCATTACCCCAATCCCTGCAAAATCAAATTGAACGGGCGATGACCCAAACGCAAAATAATACCGGGATTCAATTTACCGTGGCGACCAATTACGGTGGACGGGAAGAGATTTTACAGGCTTGTCGGACAATTGCGACTCAGGTTCAGCAGGGTGAGATTCAACCGGAGGATATTGACGAAGCGCTGTTTTCTCGCCATCTTTATACTGCCAATATCGGTGATCCTGATTTGCTAATCCGCACCAGTGGAGAGATGCGTTTGTCCAATTTTCTCCTCTGGCAAATGGCTTATGCTGAATTTTATATTACAGACGCTTTTTGGCCCGATTTTGACCGCGAAGCGTTTCATCAAGCTTTAATTGCTTATCAGAAACGAGAACGACGATTTGGTAAATTGTAGAGACGTAGCATGCTACGTCTCTACTCAAGGACCAGAGAAAACGGCTGCTTCTACATCTTCGCGACTGAGGGAATACTTGAAAGAACGCATAATGTCACGCCGTCCTTCCGCCGCATTAATGTAACGCACGGCTAATTCCTCAACTTCCAGACAGAGTTCGGCTTGCCAATTTGGTCGTTCCACGCGCCAGCAATTGAGTTCGTTGCTATCTTGTTGACATCCTTGAGAACGGAGCCAATTTTCGATTTCAGGAAGGGGATGGTTATAGAGGGGAGTGTCAGATGAGGGAAGTACCATAGAAGTTTTCATAGATTGAGGGATGAAACAAAAACAGGGATTGACGGTGGATTAGATGGGGAGGGAAGTTGGTGAGAAGTGGGATATCGCGGGATTGGCTGTAGTTGAGTTAGGGGTGGAGTGGTGACTCGACTCGATAGAGATGTCCCAGACACTTGAAAGGCATTGTCTCCTCGGGTTAAGCCAATTACAATTGCCAGTACCAAGCATCCCACGAAAGTTATCCCCAAAATAAATAGGGCAAATAACTCGCCAGCGGAGAGAGGACGGTCTGTGGGGTCAAGGTAAGCCGAGGATGAATGCTCCACTCGCGATCGCACAACGGGACGGTTCAATCCAGGTGGAGGTTGAATGACGTTGACACGAGAATAGCGAATAGTTTGATCATACAGGATTCGCCGTTCTGGATTACTCAGAGTCGCGTAGGCTTCATTAAGCTGTTGGAACTTCCTCTTGGCGGTTTCTTTTGGTAAGTCGGTGGTATCGGGATGGTAACGTTTACTCAGTTCCCGATAGGCACGACGGATATCTAGAGCAGATGCGCTAGGGTGTACCCCCAGAATCCCATAATAGGTTATGGATTGTAGCTCTTTACTTGTCCTAGTCTTCTGTTTTACCCAGTCTTGAGCCATCCTAGCTGGTCTAACAAACGGTCTTTAACATTTTACGCGATCGCTCTCGGTTCGTAGTCAGGGATGCGAGCCTTAGCAAACCCTGTGGAGGTGGGCATTGCCTACCCTACACCTACGCCAACTG
>CAKZMA010000671.1 GCA_937127375.1 uncultured Coleofasciculus sp.
ACGGAGCCATGAAACATTTGGTCTGGGAGAATCTGCAACCGACCTTACCTTTAATGATTCCTGGCGCGTCCGAGTTACCAACGCTTTCGGGTAATACTCAGTCTACCACAGCGCTTCCAGCTCAGTAACTTCTCCAACTATCAGCTATTAGCGATTGATTAATAGCTGATAGCTCTGTTCACCATTGCTTCTTCTGCTTAACAACCATGAAATTTCACGCCCCAACTTCTGCCTTAAACACCAGCCTTTCTCTAGTAACGCGAGCCGTTCCCTCCAAGCCTACTCATCCCATATTAGGCAACGTCTTACTAACCGCTTCGTCAGAATCTCAACAGGTACGGTTAACTGCCTTTGACCTAACACTGGGAATTGAAACCAGCTTTGAGGCACAGGTCGATGCTCCTGGCAAAATTACTCTACCCGCCAAACTTTTAACCAATACTGTCTCCCACCTCCCCGCAGGCGAACTCACCTTGGACGTTGGGCAGGAGTTCAGTGATAATCATCAGGATAATCAGGGTGATCATCACCAATTATTTATTGCCACGATTACCAGCGAATCCGGGCGTTACCAAATCCGGGGAATGGATGCCCACGAGTTTCCCCAACTCCCAGCCATTGAAGGGGGGACGCAGATAACCGTGCCAGCTTTCGCCCTCAAAGAAGGATTGAGCGGCACGTTATTCGCTGCCAGTGACAACGAAACCAAACAGGTACTTTGTGGCGTTCACCTAACCCTTGAAAACAATACCATAGAATTTGCTAGCACGGACGGTCACCGTTTGGCTGTGATTAAAACCAGCAATCAAGTCGAGTCAAATCTTGAGGTGGCAACTGACTCAAACGAAGACTCAACTGACCTGAAATTCGAGGTAACTGTACCCGCCAAAGCGCTACAAGAACTGGAGAAACTGCTAGGAAACACCGCCCCCGATACAGTAATTGCACTCTGGGTTCAAGATAACCAAGTGCTATTTCAAGGGAACTCAACCTTGACAACACGCACCTTAGAAGGTCAGTATCCCGCCTATCACCAGCTCATTCCCTGCCAATTCAATCGCCAAATGAATGTCAGTCGCCTTCAATTCTTGGCGGCTGTGGAACGGGTCGCTGTCATGGCTTCTCAGAAGAATAATATTATCAAACTCGACCTCGACAGTGAAAACCAACAGCTTACCCTATCGATTGATGCAGCCGATGTGGGGAGTAGCTTAGAAGTCCTCCCGATCCAACTATCAGGAGAAAGCCTGTCTATTGCCTTTAATGTCAAGTATTTGAAAGAAGCTATCAAAGCTATTCCCGCATCGGAAATCAAGGTGCAACTCAATAATAATACCTCTCCAGTGGTTTTGTCTCCAGTGGTTCTTTCTCAGAACATCATGGCAGCATCCATGCTACTCATGCCTGTACAAATTAAAAGCGAACAGCCGCCCAATGAGCCACAAAAAACGCTAGCCAAACAGCAATCAAAGACCAAGACTTCTCCGAAGAAAAAGCAACGAGAACCAAAATTAGCGGCAGTTTAACCGCCCGTACAACCAAGGATGCGTGAATAAACCATGTATAATCCTCTACATCACAAATATCGTCCCCAAACCTTTGCTGACTTGGTGGGACAAAACGCGATCGCACAAACTCTGACCAACGCCATTACCTCCAACCGCATCGTTCCTGCCTACCTGTTCGCAGGTCCGAGAGGGACTGGCAAAACCTCCAGCGCCCGGATTCTCGCCAAGTCCCTCAACTGTCTTGCCAGCAACCAACCTACTTCTGCGCCTTGTGGGGAGTGCCACGTTTGCCAAGGGATTACCCACGGTTCTCTTCTAGATATCATAGAAATCGACGCCGCCAGTAACTCTGGGGTTGAGAACATTCGAGAACTGATAGAAAAAGCTCAGTTTGCCCCGGTGCAGTGTCGGTATAAAGTCTATGTGGTGGATGAATGCCATTCGTTAAGTGGCAGCGCTGCCCAAGCACTGCTGAAAACCCTTGAGGAACCCCCTCAGAACGTTATCTTTGTGCTTTGTACCACGGAACCGCAAAAGCTGCCCAACACAATCATCTCCCGGTGTCAGCGTCACAACTTCCGCCGCATCGCCATTGAACCCATGGTGCAGCACTTGAGAGCGATCGCCAATTCTGAAAACATCGATATTACCGATGAGGCAGTCTGGGTCATCGCTCAACTTGCTCAAGGCGGACTGCGGGATGCCGAGACGCTTTTGGATCAACTCTCCTTATTGCCGGGGCAGATTACTCAAGAGCAGGTGTGGGATTTAGTAGGTGCTGTGCCAGAACAGGAATTGATGGAGTTACTGGATGCGATCGCCCGCAAAGAACCCCAGTCCGTTCTCAACCTGACCCGAGCGATTCTCGACCGGGGGAAAGAACCCATGGTGATTCTCCAGAATCTTATCGAATTCTACACCCATTTGGTCATTGCCAAAACCTCTCCCCAGAGCCATGAATTGGCACAGGTAACTCCATTGACCTGGGATTCTTTGGTAAAACTAGCCAACTCTTGGGATACGCAGGAAATTCTTAGCGGACAGCAGCAGTTGAGAACCTGTGCCGTCCAGGTGAAATCTACCAGTCAACCGCGTCTGTGGTTGGAGGTGGCTCTGTTGGGACTGCTATCGGAAGCCCCACCCACTACTGCACCTTCTTGTCCACCAGCCGCAGGTTCCACCTCTCTCTGGGAAGCCGTGGTTGCCATGCAGCCTCCAGCCATCAGAGCCTTACTAACCCAACACGGCACTCTCGCGGCTTTCGACGGCACCAATGCCTGTATCCGGATGAGGAGCGCTCCCCTGCAACAGAGAGTAGCCGGAGACGTTGCAGCGTTGGAAGCGGCGTTCGGTAAAGTCGCCAGCAAAAAGGTCAAAGTCACTGTAACATCATGAGGTTTCCTGAAGCAAACGGTAACACTCCTGGGGGGTGCATTCGTTCATCGGCATCACTGAGGAGGACATTTCGCCTTGAGTGCTGATGTAGACCATAACTACGCTATCTTCAGGGGAGTATACCTCAAGCATATTTTTTATAGCTTTGATATCTTCTAGGTCTACACCTTGGGGACGCATCGTTTTTTTGAGAAACCGACTCTTAACGTACTCGATTTTGGGAGGGGAGGTATCTGAGTCTCGCACCAAAACTAACCCTTTTCCTTGCTGCTGATAGCCGTCCCAAGCAACTGCACCGACCAAAACCTCATTGGCTTCGCTAAAGTCTTGGGCATCCCAACAACCTTGATACTTCTCCGTCTCCACTTTGGGAAAGGGATTGAGTGCATCAGTAATTCGTCCTAACCAGGATGTGCTTGGCTTGTTCAGTTCCGGGGAGGGTTTCTTCACCAAAGCCGAAATCCTGGCAGTATCTTGGGACAGGGGTTTATCTGAGGGCGATGATGCCTCCCCAAGCGCTGATTGTTTGCGTTGTTTGCGGATTTTTGCCTTGCGTCCCATCTGCCCTATCTCACACTCTCAAATCAATTTTAGAGATTGCTGAAGAAAAACTGCTTCAATTTTCTCCTACGGTTAGCATCAGACCAATTGTTATCCGTCCAACTATCACTCCCTCCTGCGGGAAGAGGGAACCCGCCTCACCCCCTAAATTAACAGCAATGCTTGAATCTCACCAATACTCCCTTCTTCTTTTCCCCCAAGAAGCACTCTCACCCAACATTATTACAATCAACCAACCCCGATTCAGTACCGCACTCAAAACTTGGAAAACCTGCTCTCAGTTTGGCTTTGACATCGAGACATTCTCGAAGACCAACGATGCAGATGGCGCACTCAACCCAGAAACCGGAGAAATCCGATTAATTCAAATTGCCATTCCCCAGAACCCAAACATCAACGTACTTGTCATTGACCTCGGCTGGACTTCAAAAGAACGCTCACTCATTCATCAAAAACTAGAAACCCTTGGCTTCTGGGACACCTTGAAAGAAAAACTCGCTTCCCACCCTGTAGAAGTCGTTGGACATAGCTTAGACTTTGAGCAACGCTGGATGCTTTCCAAATACAACTATCCCATCCGCAACATCCGGGATACAAAGCTCATGTCCCAGGTATACTGGGCAGGACTCGACCCCTGGCTCGACAAACGGCATGGGAAACCCCATTCCCTAGAAAGCATCTGCCTGCGCCTGGGTTTAAACATTGACAAAACCCAACAGACTTCAGACTGGGGTTGGGGAGAACTGGGGAACGGACAACTCAGTAATAGCCAACTCAACTATGCCGGCTATGACGCAGAAGTTGTTCTCAAAATACACGAACGCTTAGAACCCCTACTCAAAGACATTGGCGTTTGGGACAGCTACTTAATCGAGTGTGGGGCTTCACCCGCATTTGCCCAAATGTCTCACTACGGAATGCCCGTAGATGAAGCCGTGCTAGCTGATGTCATCTACCAATACGAAGCCGCCTATCAATCTTTGCTGGAGCAACTCAAGTGTACTTTTGATGAATGCATTCCCCATCTTTACTCGCCCAAAAAGTTAGCCGCGCTTATCAATCGCCAATTTGAACTCAATCTCACATCAGCCAAAGTTGACGACTTAAGTAAGTTTTGGACTATTCCCGAACTCCGATTAATTAGTATCATTAAGACGACCAAAGTCTATGTGGACTACCTGCAAAATATTAAAGCCAATGTCACAAATGGGTACACTCAAGGCAATTATACCCAAATCAATCGTAAGGGATTCGGTCGCAGTAGCTGTTCAGATCCCAACCTACAAAACCCTCCCTCCCCTTCCACATTTCCCCCAGAGTTAAAACCCTATAACCTACCACCGATTCGGTCAGTCTTTCGTACCCATCCCGGACGTATTGGCATCTGGTGCGATGCTTCTAAACTTCACGCCAGAGTAGCCACCCAAGCCTCCCTCGACCCGGAGTTAATGACCCGATTCAATAGCGCTCACGGCGATATCTTTTGCTCGATAGCCGAGAAAATCGCCCAATTAGAAACCATGGGTTCTGAGTGGACAGAAGAGAATATCCGGGTATGGGATAAAGACAAAAATCACCCCAACCATCCCCTAGCGGCTCGCTTGAGGGCAATGTCCAAGTCCGTCCACTACGGCAGCCAAAACTTGCAAGGATTCCGCACCTTGCAAAATACAATCCGCACCAAATCAGGAATTATTCTATCAGATAGTAGTGCAAAAAACTCTATCACCGCCTGGAAAACTACCTACAAAGTCCTGGCTAAATTCCAACGGCAAATTATCCAAGACGCTAACAATTGCCTACCAACAGTGCTGGGAATTGAGTCAATTTGTCCGCGCACTAAATTTGGCTTAGGCTATGTCCGTTGCCTAACGGGTCGCGGCGTATTCCTGCCTAAATGGCCACAAATATATTCCGCCCACCGGGAGCTATCAGTCAGAGGACCCGATGCCAATGCCGCTTACTGGACAATGTGCGAAGCTGACATCATCAAAACCTTTTTGGCGTACTGTATAGCTGCCTTTGATACTCATCCGGAATGGGAAGCGTGGGTAGGAAATTGCTGTCATGATGAAGGGGATTTATTTGGAAAAGAAGAATTTGGAATTGAGATAGCTAGCGCCGTACAAAATGCCATGCGCCAAGCGATGCGGACAGTTATTAAAGATATTCCAGTAGATGAGGGAGAAAACCCAAAGAGTCTGTTGGGAAACTCTTGGACAGACAAATGATTAACTTTTTTAGGGGGTGATTTAGCCACTGATGTATGCCGGGTTTGGTACTAACGCACTCCTTAAGTGACTCATTAGCAAAAAGCGAAACTATGCCAACTGACCAAACCCCCAATACTCCCCTTTTTGTCAACTACATAGGCTTTGACACTCCCCGCCCTATAAGTGCGGGGATTCTTTGTTCATAGATCCGGCTTGCCTTGACAGGATTTCTCCAATCAAAGTAGAGGTCTGGTCTCCCAAAGCGTTCGGATTTAAAATCCAAGTTCCGACATGCCCTGCCGTACTCAAGGCTAACCTCAGAATATTGATAGCGGCGTTCCAGTCCCGGTCTAAAACAAATCCACACCGACAAACGTGAGTCCTAGTAGACAGAGATTTTTTGACCGTTGTACCGCAATTGGAGCATTTTTGGGACGTGTAGGCAGGATTAACCGCAATGGTTATCTTGCTAAACTTAACTCCAAAATGTTCCAACCATTTTCTGAATTGATACCAACCTGCATCATTAATAGACTTGGCTAAACAATGGTTTTTAACCAGATTTTTTATCCTCAAATCTTCATAAGCGACCAAATCGTTAGATTGGATTACGCAACGCGCCACTCTCTTGGCGTGTTCTTCACGCTGCCTACTTATATTGAGGTGAAATCGCCCTAATCTATTAATGGCTTTCTTTCGGTTAGCTGAGCCTTTATTTTTACGTGAAACTCGTCTTTGAAGGACGCTTAAACCTTTCTCGCTTTCTCGATAAAATCGGGGATTTGGCTCTTTGTGACCTAAAGAATCGGTATAGAACTCTTTGAGTCCTACATCTAAACCAATGGCTTTTCCTGTCGGCTGACTTTCTGTCTTATTCTCAGCGTTAACTAAAAATTGAACATAGTAGCCATCAGCGCGACGAACTAACCGCACCCGTTTTATTGACCCGAGTTGGTAGAAATTCAAGTCCCACGTTCCTTTGAGCTTGAGCTTGCCAATTCCCTTTTTATCAGTAAAGGTTATCTGCTTTCTAGTTTCAGAAAGCTTCCATCCACTTGTTTTGTACTCAACTGAGCGGCAGTTTTTCTTAAACTTTGGATAACCCTTTTTTCCGGGAATGGCTTTTTTACAATTACTGTAGAATCGAGCAATTGACGAATAGGCTCGTTCTACAGCTGTTTGACAAGCATGAGAGTTTAAGTCCTTAACAAAAGGAAACTCACCTCGGAGCGATGTGTTGTAACGATATAAGTCCTTTTGCCCAACATTTTTATTGTCCATCCAGTAACGGATGCACTTGTTGCGAACAAACTGAGATGTTTTTATCGCTTCATCTATCGCTAAGTATTGAGTTGTCTTTCCTTTAGCCTTGAACTCAAAGACCAGCATTTGACGTGGAACAACTCTACATCAATATTGTAGCACATAAATCAAAAGTCGTCCTGGAAGGACGGGGAGCCTGAACCCAAATTTCCGGTCAAGCTGATCTCTGCCAGCTCAACATTTAGCCATTTCCATTATTCCCTACCCTAAGGCAAACTGCCCGCCTCCGGGTGTGGGATTTGGAATTGGAGTGATAATGGACAAACAACAACTATTTTCCGGAAAAATTTGCCCTTATTGTGGCAATGAAACAATTTTCGTAGACAGTGCACAAGTGTACCATGGCAAAAGCTACGGGATGATATATCTGTGCCGTCCCTGCCAAGCCTGGGTAGGAGTTCATCGGGGAACAAATCAAGCATTAGGAAGACTGGCAAATGCTGAATTACGACGCTGGAAACAGAAAGCTCACGCCTGCTTCGACCCCCTCTGGAAGCGGAAAATGGAGAAGGGATTCACGAAGAAAGAAGCGAGAAAAGCTGGATATCGCTGGCTGTCTATCGAGATGAACTTACCCTTTGAAGAAACCCACATTGGCATGTTTGATGTCGAGCAATGTCAGAAGGTTGTTGAGCTTTGCACCCCTTATTTAAATCGCCTCTTATTAAATTAGAAAAATGCCAATTCACATCTATTTTGGCGATGATGAATTCCGAATGGAACGCGCCATCAAACAGCTTCGCACCCAAATCATCTCTCCCCCATGGGAATCGTTCAACGTTACTCACTATCCTCCAGGACTCCAAAGCCTTCCTCAAGCGCTTTCGGACATCATGACTCCACCTTTTGGCAACGGCAATCGCTTAGTGGTCTTGCCCAATTCCAGTATGCTAGAGGCAATGGATGACCAGATGTTAGGGCAGTTAGAGCAAATTCTGCCAGCTATCCCGGAGTCTAATACCCTGGTGCTGACTCGTACCAAGAAGCCTGATGGCAGGCTAAAATCCACCAAACTCCTGCAAAAATATGCCCAAATTCAGGAATTCTCCCTGATTCCAGCTTGGAAAACTGACCCGTTAGTGCAGCAGGTGAAAACTGCCGCTGAAGAATTAGGAGTAGATATCACCTCCACGGCTGCCAAAGAATTGGCGTCGGCGGTGGGTAACAATACTCGACTTTTGTACAGCGAATTGGAAAAACTGGCAACTTGGAGCAACGGTTCTTCCATAGATGCGAACCAGGTAAAAGAGGTTGTGGAGATTACTACCCAAACAGCCATAGCCTTAGCCGCAGCTATCCGCACTGAGGATACCACACAAGCCTTGCAGTTGCTTTCTGGGTTAAGGAGTCGCAATGAGCCAATGCTAAAAGTTGTTGCGACTCTCATCACCTTATTCCGCCAATGGCTGTGGGTAAAACTCCTGACATTAGAAGGAGAAACCGACAACCAAATACTTGCCAAATACACAGAAATTGGCAATCCCAATCGAGTCTATTATTTGTGCCAGGAAGTTAGTCGTATTTCTCTGCCTCGGTTGCAGCGAATCATGGCGCAGTTGTTGGAACTTGATGTGACGCTTAAAAGTTCCTCTAACTTCTGTGCCGTTCAAAGCCAAATCGTTGAACTCTGCTTTCCTTAAGTCAAGCAAGAGCGGCTCTCTTGGATGAACGATTGAATGACAAAAAAACACCAATGCCTTGGATTAAAAACTGGTTTTCCAATATGTTGCCGTTAGATACTCCCTTTGAGTATCAGGGAATTCTGTTCTCCACGGTTGAAAACTTTTATGTGGCAATGAAAACTCAGAAGCATGAGGTTGAATTACGAAAGCAGATTGCTGCTTTGCCTCCCCATGTCGCCAAACGCTTTGGACGCCAACTGCAACGGCGTCCTGACTGGGAAGATATTAAACTCCCAGTTATGGAATTTGCCTTGCGGATTAAGTTTGCACCGGGTACGAGTTGGCATAAAAAGTTGATAGCAACTGGGGATACAGAGATTGTGGAATACAACAATTGGCTTGACAAATTTTGGGGCGTTATCGCCTATTATGATGGGCGCACCATTACTCCCTCTAATCCCAGAATCGGGCAAAATCATCTGGGAAAGTTGTTAATGAAAATCCGGGCTGAATCCCGATAAGATTTATTTGAGCAACAAGTAGCTATTGGTGTTTATAAAAAAACTCGCCAATAGCTATTTTTTTTTTATATTTAGCAGTAGGAGTTTTGGAAACTTTAGCCGGATTGGTTCAAACAACCATGGAATATCACTGGGTTCCATGATTTGATTGGGAGCCAGTTTCTTGATTTCCGGTTCCATGCATCCACTCATAGGCTGTCCCTTGAGCATTGCTGCTCTCAATCCAACCCTGATTAGAACTTACGTCTGCTAATCTGGCATTCACCTGCCTAATTGAGTTCAAAACATCTGCCGCACTCACCGATGGCGTTAGGTTGTTGACTGGCGGTGGTGCTGTTTCAGCAAGAGGTGAACCTTCCATGGAACTTTGCCCATCTTCAATAGAAATACCCGCTTCTTGACTCATAGCACCCTGAGACTGTTCAGATTGGTGATTATCCTGATTATTATCAGTAAAGTATTCAAAACCTAAGCGGGCAATAAAAACAATCTCAGCGACTTGATTGGGATCAGTTAAATCAACTTGCTCACCCCGAACCGCGCCACCTCTATTTCCTTCTACTGTGTAGATAATCTGGTTTTGAGCATCGTAGCGCTCAACCAACGTGGTGTGGCTGTGTCCTCCACTTCCATCACTCCAAGTCGAGAAAGAATTATTGGTTCCGCCAACAACCAGAATATCACCCGCTTGAGGAACAGGTCTATCTTGGAAAAACTGCTGGACAAATTGTTGACGAGCTTGTACATCATCCTCACCTCTTAGCTGTCTTCTCAAACTGCGCCAGTCTCCAGAATCAATCAACGCACTGGTATTCCCCGGATCAATGACTCTTTGTCCTTCTGGAGTTAGCTGGTTTCCGGCGTTACTTTTTCCAGTTTTCGCCCAGTGACGTAAACGATACCCAGAATGGAATATACTTCGGGATTGATTGAAGGAATGCTGTTGGTCAAAATTAAAACCAACTTGGCTGTGAGCATAGCCAGCAAATCGAGTACACCAGGCTTGTCCTTGGGCTGTACCCATTTGTTCGTGATAGTAGTCTACAAACTCCCCTCGATTACTGCCTTGATTCTCCCAACCCCCATTATCAGCATCGCTGACACCACCTTCGTACATCCAACCCAGCAAAAATTCCATACGGGCAACCTCTACAGCTAATTCACCAACGGTTTGTGTCTTTTCCTGGGCGGCGGCTGAGTGGGCGTTTTCTATGTCTGCCAAGGCTTGGTGTATCTCGGCTGAGGCGTCGTAGGCTTGGGCGGATAGTTCTGCCTCTTCCTCTGGAGGTAAACAGACTGATACCTCTTGTTCTAATAAAGATAATTGAGCTTGTGCCGCCGCCATTCTTTCTTCAGCAGTGGCAACTGTTGTGGCTTCAGTTTGAGTAGGTGAATTAAGATAAGCATTCAACAAGTCTCGGTTGGGCAGATGCTCACGACACCAATTAGCCAGTTGCACAGCAGCGGTTCTACGGGCATCGTTTTCTAGGCTGTCATTAGCTAAGGTTGCCATCAGCGTGTCAAACTCTTCTTGGGAAGATGCACCATCGTTTTGGGCATCTGCTGCTTCAGGAGCCGCAACGGTCATGTTTGGCTCTTCCGGACAGCTCATATTCTCGCCACAGTCCCGCTGAATTCTCCCCGTCTGCCCTGGTGAGAGTTCCTGAGTGACTACCGTTTCCTCACCAGATACTCCCCCAAACTCTAACTGAGGCTGAACAGAAGGCTCGGGTGATGGTGCATTTATCTGCTCCACCACCTGAACTGCCACCGAATCGGCTTCCTGTTCGTACTTATCCCCCGGTTGCCCCACAGTCAGCTTTGCCTGAACGGGAAGCTGTTCCTCGTTTTCTGACAATTGAGAGGAACACTCGTCACATGAGCGTTGAATTGTCCCCTCAGAGGAACTGGAAATTGGCGGACTACCCATCGCTTTAGGTGAGGATGAACCAAACCCCAAACTAGGGGGGAGCAGTGCGCCAACATCAACGTGCATCCCCACCATCAGGTTATCTCCACCCGTATTCATCTCCAGGTGCAACCCGTCTAATCCAGGAACAGGCAAGACACGCCCATTTAACTGACTCAGAGAAAACTGTCGGGCATTGGGGTCAGATAGAACCCCAGTCAGTGCCCCACCCCCAATTACGGCTAGAGTACTCACCACACCAACTTGTTCACCAGTATTCAACCGACCCAAATCACCCATGAGCTGTTCAGTCGCTTGTGTTTTCAGGTTGGTTATGGCTGTCTCAATTGCTGGAACCGCCAGTATCGCGTCCATAAGGTCACTGGCTTCTGCGGCTCTGGGCTCTTCAGGACCCGCCCCTCTAGGCACAAGGGGACTAGCTGATGGTAAAGAAGGTGCAGCAAATGGGTTGGGCGCGGGTGCTGCCGTTTGTCCCAATCCAGTAAGCTGTGCCAGGTTGATTTGAGACAGTGCTGGCAATAGCGTCGCGGGATTAATTTGTTGTTGTATCTGCTGCATCGCCATCGCCTGAATTTGGGGGTCAAGGTGCAATTGGAAATCCTGACCGAAGCTGTAGCCCGACGCTGGATTTGGCGATTGTCCCAAGGATGGGGGTGTGAGCTGGTAAGCGGGAACCTCTGGCAAAGACTCGGTATCATCACGCTGAATCGAGAGGTTTGCTGTTAATCCTGGCTGCTGTTGAACCGTCCGCACTTGTGACGGCTCTTTTTGTTCCTCTCCTATTGACTCTTGAGAAACCTGTTGGCGTTGAATAGTCTGAGCGTGAACGAACGGCTGATACCCATTCTCTTGCCCCCCTTCCTGCCGCTTTCCGGGTAAGGATGCCCCGGGTGCATTCACCGGAACATCAAGACCGTTATAACCAAAACGCTCCGCCCCCGACTTTTGTGCTTCAATAGAGCGAGTATCCCGCTGCCTGGTTGATGCTGGGATTGGGGAACCAAAGGGGCGTGTCTGTAGCAGATTGGTTTTAGGTAACGCGGCGGCTCTTGCCGGGATACCCTGACCAAACCCACGGGGTTTTAACGGATTAGCGGCGGTCGTGAAACTGGATCTCAATGAGCCTCTTTTTTGGAGCTGCCGCCGGGTACTCATGACCACCTCTGCTGTTGATGAAATCGGAAGTACTTTCAATAATAGATGAGACCGAGCGCTCGCACCCTGGTTCATCAAAAAACTTGACAATTAATGGACTCAAGTTTTGTCCCTAAGGAAGTTTATCAATTATGAATCCTGAGTTACACAGGCTTTTCCAGCATAATTAACGTCTCATAATAG
>CAKZMA010000672.1 GCA_937127375.1 uncultured Coleofasciculus sp.
GGTTTAGGGACAAAAGTAATGGAGTCACCAATCACCTTTGGACAAAACCCGCCCTGCCCCAATTTCGACATTTTTTTGGTGCGATCGCGGTTGAGAATAAGGTGGGTTTGGTTGTCCAGTTTGGGATTAATCGATTGCCGTTCGGTGGGGGAATGGGCGGGTTTTGTTGTTCCGTTATTGGTGGGGAGGGCGGGTTTTGTTGTTCCGTTATTGGTGGATATCTGAATTGATTCCCTAAACCCGCCCCTACAATTGATTCCCTAAACCCGCCTCTCAACCGTGTAATACAAAAATTTCCATTTTCGGTCTATCTGTATTACACCGACTCTGCTTAGGAATCACCGAGAGAAAAACTTCACAACCCTTGTGTTATCTATATTCCGTCTATTGCAGACTATAGCGATATATTTCAATATATCACAAACTGTTTTATATTAACCCTAAAAGTGTAATACTAAACCTATTTAATTGAGTGACAAACTGATCAACCAGCTAATTTTAGAAAACTAGATTATAGGACATTAGTGCAAATATTAATGTTTTCTTAGTAAAAAGTTATTTTTTGCAAGTATTTGCTCAAATTCATTTTGAGATATTGTCACAATTTTCTCTTCTACCTAAAGGCGGAGACTATCCCCTCAAAAAACAAGGATTGTCAAATTACAAGAATTTTTAGGCATTTTCCGGCAAATCCCCCCCTCTGCGGTTACAAAGCTACACATAGTCTTTCTTACGCTTAAATTATCTATATTTGGCAGTTTTGCGCCTTGTCCCATCTCAATTACTAAGTCAGAATAGAGTGTTTTATACAAAAAAAACGTAAAGCAATCTTTTCACTTTTTTAAAGGAATGATGAAGTTTTCCAAAAAATATACAAAGAGGTTGCAAAAGTTAAAACTTATTCGTTAATATGCTATTCAGAACGAAAAAACCAGGGAAACTTGCATGTCAAACTCGGCTTTGCCTCAAGATAATCCAACACATCTCACCGATTCAAGCGCGAGCAAACCAGGAAAAAAAACAAGGAATAAAATTTTAATTGGCACCCTTGCCGTATGTATTGGTGTAATTGGTTTAGGAGGAGCTGGACTGGCGTATCGACAGACCACTCGATATAAAGTCAGCGATGCAATGGAGGTTAATCTCAAGGAATTAACCAATACTAAATATCCCGCCAACACATCAGGGTTAAGTAAAAAATTCCGCCGCTATAACGATCGCACCTTAACCGTTGTTAAACGGGATGACCACCATTTCGATTTTGTTCTGGAGCCGAATAACGATCATACGGCTAAAATCGTCATCAAAAATATTGATTTAGAACTTTTAACCCCGAAAGCCCCCGAATGGGTCAAAAACGATGAAGGCTTAGAAGTCGTTGCCTTTACTAACCGCGAATGGAACCGCCAACAGATCAGTTTCCCGGCGGATTCCGAACATATTGAAATTAGTGGCGGTGACGGGTTTGAAAAAGACAATATCTATCAAGTCGCTTTAGCCAATAACTGCATCAATGGTGGACTGTGGGAAGTCATTCTCACCACCAAAGAAGACGGCAATAAAAAACTTTACTACCAAGGATGGTTTGACTTCCCCCATGGACTGTACAAAGAAGTCTTTGAAGAAATCAACAATATCTCTTACTGGAAACACTGGCGACGCTTAGAACATTGGAAAGATCCGAGTGGCGCTGTTGTCAAAACTGACTTGCTGCGAGATGTCATCAATGAACAAGAGGTTCAAGCCGATTTCCCCCTAGATGAAAAAATCATTGCGTCCGGTGAGCAAGTCCGTAAAGTCCGCACTGTTCTCGCCAATAACTTGCAAACTTGGGGGGATTTCTATAGCGGTGAACATGAAATTCAATTTGGCTCTTTTGTTCCTCCTGGATACTACAATACCGATAAACCTTGGGGAAATGAATACTGGCGCATTGGTCAATTTGACAAAGCCGTTCTCCGGAATATTGACCCTGTAGGTGTCGATGAAACCTTACAGGAACTGGAGTTAACGTTCACGGATACAAAAACTAATGAACAGAACAAATTGTTTATTAGTGGTGTCAATATCAAAGACCTACCGCAGTTACCTGTAGAGGACTATAATCAGGGCTTGTATAAGCCTCTAGGAATTGGCATTCCGCCTTTCTATCAAGACTACGAAGAACTAAAAGCCAACCATCCCGATAAAAGTCCTTATTTCAGTGCATTACTGGATTCTAACGGCGAATGGATTGACAATCATAAAGTTGCCCTAGATGGTGTGGTTATGCATCGGGATCAGGATGACCCAGAACTGTTGCATCTGTACTTCTTGTCCTACGAACGGATGACCCTAATTGCCCACTTCAAAATTGATATCAAATCCCTCTACTAGTCACTCGTTGTAACTCACTAATAAGATACCCGACTTCTCTCAGAAGTCGGGTATCTGAAACTGACTTGGTTAGGGCGGGTTTAGTCACATCCGGGTGCTAAAGAAAAGATAATCGTGAAACCCGCCCCTACAAAACTCTATGTGAAAAGTCAGACTTATTCTCTTGTGCCTCCTGCGTTCTTGCTGCCTTATCCCAGATGCTTCTGCACCATCTCCAGCAATTCTTGAGCTTGAGGCGGTTTTGCTAAAAATCCGGTTGCACCCACAAGTTGAGCGCGAGTCCGGTCAATTGATGTATTTTTAGCCGTCAATATTATAATCGGTGTCTTTTTAAACACAGGAGTTTCTCGCAGAAACTTACAAATGCTATAGCCATCAGCATTCGGTAAAAGGAGGTCAAGCAAAATTAAATCTGGCTTATGTTCAATCAGTTGAGAGAACCCTCGCATCGGTTCGGGAATACTCAACACTTGATATCCATTGGGAATTAAAATTTTTCGTAACGTGAGCGTTAACACCGGGCTGTCATCAATGCAAGCAATTAAAGAGGTTTTAGTTTTGGGTGGAGTTGGCTTGATTTCAGGTAGCTTCCTGTCAGCAACTACCGGAGTATCCCCACCATTATCGTTGCTGCTTGGTAACGTCAAATCGGGAATGTCTTGAAATTTAATCATCCCTCGTTTAGTCCAATTCACCAAAGACTGAGTAACTTCAATAATGGATTGATTTCGCTCAAGCGCAATATCCCACAAGGTTAATTTTCCATTGAGATACTTGTCTTCAATCGGCAATTCAGACCTGTCCGCTCCCTCTTGTAAAATAGGAGCCAAAGTTGGGTGAAGGTGACTCAAGCCAGCCGCTTGCCATTGTTTCTGCATTTGCTCGGCTGTACCCAGAATCGTTTGTATTTCGTTGCTGGATAAGGCAACAACTTTGCAAAATGTCGATATCGTTGTTTGGGTGGGCTTCCAGTCTCTGTTCAAATCCCTGTAAGGCGTGAGTTCAAATAAACATTCTTGAACTAAACTGCGAATGATTAACTTGGCTTGAATCAGGCTAAGTTGTTTTTGGCTCAATCCGCGATCGATGAGCTGACATTCCCAACTAGGATTGTCGGAAAACTGGGAGTAATCAGCCCTCCAGTGCCAATTCGACCGATGCTGATTGATTGCCCGGTTCCAGCGTCTTACGGGATGATGTTTACTTTTCGGATAAAGTAATTGACCCCGAACCAAGTACAATGTCCAAAATGCCTGAGAGTTTTTTAGAATTAGCTCTCCGTTTCCATGTTTACTATAGTCGTTTAACTCTTGAATTAGACGGGTTAAGTTCATTCGTAATAATGAAATTATTTTTTATAAATAGAAATTTGTGACCTAATACAAGCGGCTTCCCAACCTACGTCATAACACGAGAGTTTCAGGTTACTGCTAGTATTCTTTGTCAAAAGAATTAGCATCTGATTCAAAGAGAGAACCGATGCACTAGAAGAGTAGATGCTTGCCTTGAAACGTAAATGGTCTGAATTATACTTCGCGCGGTCAAATTTGTCATTCTGAACGGAGCGATAGCGGAGTGAAGAATCTCACCAGATGTTACGCTGTACTTCACTAAGCTCTGCATGACAAAAGCTCAGTTGTAACCGCGAACAGTATAACTCAACGGCGCGATCGCGCTCAAAAAACGGATAATTAATCTAAAACACCTGTATCTGCTGCTGGGAAGGAATTTCACCCCATGCACCCTCTGAGTAGCAACAAGATATTGTCTTGAATATAAACTAACGTACTTGGTTAAGATCTGTCTACTGATTCCCTGTTAGCACTTATGTTTGAGCAATTTACCCAGCATCGGATTACCACCTCAGACGCCACGATTAATCTGGTGATGGGTGGCGCAGGATATCCTCTGTTATTACTCCATGGTTATCCGCAAACTTATGTAATGTGGCATCAGGTTGCACCCGTTCTGTCGCAGCACTTCACCGTGATTTGTGCAGATTTGCGCGGCTATGGTGACAGCGATAAACCCAACTCTGATCCAGCCCATCTGACCTATTCTAAACGGGTAACTGCCCAAGACCAAGTGGAACTGATGGATATCCTGGGTTTTAAGCGCTTTTTCGCCGCCGGACACGATCGCGGCGGACGGGTGTTGCATCGCCTGCTACTTGACCATCCTGATCGGGTGGAGAAGGCGGCGGTTTTAGATATTGTACCCACCCGCACGATTTTTCAAACCGTGGATAAAGAATTAGCCACAGCTTACGAACATTGGTTTTTTCTAATCCAACCCCATGATTTTCCCGAACGACTGATTGGTGCAGACCCAGAATTTTACCTGAAGACTAAGATGCACCAATGGAGTGCGACACAGGTGGGGTTTACCGAAGCGGCGATGGCAGAATATAGTCGCTGCTTCAGTCAACCTGCGGTGATTCACGCCACCTGTGAGGATTATCGCGCCGCCGCCTCCATTGATCTAGAACACGATGAAGCGGACATTGACCAGAAGATTCAATGTCCTCTGTTGGTGTTATGGGGAGCAAAAGGTGTCATGCAACGCCGTTATGATGTCCTGCAAACTTGGCGCGATCGCGCGATCGATGTTCGGGGTCAGGCGTTGGAGTGCGGTCATTTTCTACCAGAGGAAGCGCCGCAACAGACAGCCCAAGCGCTGCTAGATTTTTTT
>CAKZMA010000673.1 GCA_937127375.1 uncultured Coleofasciculus sp.
TATCGGTAAAACCCGCCCCTACAGACGGTTGGGTTGCCCGTCCCTCCCCTACTGGCTGGAGAAAAACTGGTGATCGCATCCAGTACTACTATTTGTACTAGGGAGCGGTTCTAATCTGTTGAGGATCGATGCTGTTGGGGTCGCGAACTTGAGCAATTGGTTGGTCTAACTGTTGGAGAACCTGTTGCTGCTGGTTGATTTCCAGCTCAATGGGGAATAGACTATTAGCGATCGCGTGACCTAATCTGGCTGGAAACTCCTGCTGGATAAGGGTAGAGACTTGGGAGGCGGCGTAAGCGATAAAAGGGGTATCGGGCGATCGCACGGTGATGTTGATCGGCTGCGTTTGGGTGTTATAGTTGGATTTTGACCTCAATCTCGTTGATATGGATTCGGAAAAACCGAATACTATCGACTAAATAAATTTTATCCTCATTTTAATTGATCCTGTGTTCAGTATTTTCCGTGGATCAACCTATACTCCTTTGTCTCATCTAGGCTATATTAACCAAAGCAATCTTACAGGCGACTTTCAGACAGGGGCTACCAACTGAGAGAATGATTAAAATTTGGTGTGGGGAAATCAGATGGATAAAGTTTGCGTCGTTGGTTTAGGATATGTTGGCTTGCCAACAGCGAGTTTGCTGGCGAACAAGGGTTTTCAGGTGCGGGGTGTGGATGTCAACCCTCGGATTGTGGACACTATCAATCGTGGTGAAATTCACATTCATGAGCCAGATTTAGATGTTTTGGTCACGTCAGCCGTCAACAGTGGTAATCTGACAGCGAGTTTGTCACCAACTTCGGCTGATGTGTTTATCCTGGCTGTGCCAACACCGTTTCAGGATGGGTATGTGCCTGATATCTCTTATATTGAAGCGGCGACGCAGGCGATCGCGCCTTACCTGGAATCGGGTAATTTGGTGATCCTGGAATCTACCAGTCCTGTGGGAACCACTGAAGCGATTGGAGACTGGTTACGGGAACTAAGACCGGATTTAGAGGCTGATGCTATTTATATCGCCCATTGTCCAGAACGGGTGCTACCGGGTCAAATTCTCAAAGAGTTAATTATTAATGATCGAATTGTGGGTGGCATCAATCCAGCGTCAACGGCTAAAGCGGCAGCTTTTTATCAACAGTTTGTTACGGGTGAGATTGTCTCGACTCAAGCCCGCACCGCCGAACTATCAAAGCTGACCGAAAATGCCTTCCGGGATGTTAATATTGCCTTTGCCAATGAGTTATCTTTGATTTGCCAGGGGTTGCAGATTGATGTCTGGGAACTCAGGGAACTGGCAAACCGACATCCACGGGTGAATATTTTGCAACCGGGACCAGGAGTCGGGGGGCATTGTATTGCTGTCGATCCTTGGTTTATCGTCCACTCAGCACCAGAACAAGCACAGCTAATTCGGACGGCGAGGGAAGTTAATGATAGTAAACCCCATCAGGTCGTTACTCAGGTTAAAGCAGCTACGGCTGAGTTCCAGCACCCGCTCATAGCTTGTTTGGGATTGGCTTATAAGGCAAATATTGACGATCTGCGTGAAAGTCCGGCTGTGGCAATTGTTAGAGAATTGGCAAGGGAAGCGATAGGACATTTATTGGCAGTAGAGCCTCATATTCCTAGTCTTCCGGCTAGTTTGGATAGCTTGGGTAATATCCAACTGGTTGAGCTGGACATGGCACTCCAGAAGGCAGATATTATTGTGTTACTGGTTGACCACCAGGCTTTTAACGATATTGATAGAGAACAGTTGCAAGGGAAAACAGTCATTGATACGCGGGGGATTTGGCGGTGAAGCAGGTATTGATTCGGCAGGGTCAAGCAATCGTCGAAGAGATTCCTGCTCCTCAAGTTGAACCTGGTACGGTTCTAGTTCAGGTCAATCATTCCTGCATTTCAATTGGTACGGAAATGAGTGGTATTAAGATGAGTAGTCTGCCACTGTGGAAACGCGCTCTCAAGCAGCCGGAAAATGTGAAAAAAGTGGTCGATATGGCGGTTAACCAGGGGGTGTCGCGTACTGCCAGTTTGGTGCAGGGGAAGCTGTCTGGCGGTCAGCCGACTGGGTACTCCGTCGCTGGGACGGTGTTAGAAGTGGGGGATGGAATAGATGACCTGCAACCAGGGGATCGGGTGACCTGTGCTGGGGCGCAATGTGCTCACCATGCGGAAGTGATTCGCGTGCCGCGTAATCTGATCGTACCGATACCAGAGGGATTGGAGTTTGCTGAAGCGAGTACAGTAACCCTGGGTGCGATCGCACTTCAAGGTATCCGCCGCGCTCAACCGAGTCTGGGTGAAGGGTTCGTGGTGCTTGGATTAGGAATTTTGGGTCAGCTTACTGTCCAGATGCTCAAGGCGAATGGCTGTAGAGTTATCGGTACTGATTTGGAGCGCCAACGGATTGCGATCGCTCAGCAGCTAGGTATGGATATTGGCATTCATCCAGATGATGGAGATACGATTGAGCAGGTGGCACGGTTGACGGATGGTAATGGTGCTGATGGTGTGATTATCACGGCGGCTACGCCCTCGGATGAGGTGGTGTCTACTGCCTTCCGGATGTGTCGCAAGAAGGGACGAGTGGTGCTAGTTGGGGATGTGGGACTAAATCTCAACCGGGCTGATTTTTATCAGAAGGAATTGGACTTTTTTATCTCGACGTCCTATGGTCCTGGTCGTTATGACCATAATTATGAAGAACAGGGTTTAGATTATCCGGTTTCCTATGTACGTTGGACAGAAAACCGGAATATGGCAGAATATTTGCGTCTAGTCGCTGAGGGGAGAGTGTTAATTAAACCCTTGATTCATGCTATCTATCCGATAGATCAGGCAACAGATGCCTATGAGTCACTCAAAAATCCTGGAGAAAAACCCCTTATGGTACTACTTGCCTATCCCCAATCCCAGGAAACTGGTACTTGGGTTAGAGTAGTCCCTAATCCGACAGCTAAACCTGCGGGGACAAAGCAGATTCGGGTAGCGTTAGTGGGTGCGGGTAGTTTTGCCAAGGGGATGCACTTACCGAATTTGCAAGCGTTGGCTGATTACTATCATTTACAAGCAGTTGTCAGCCGAACGGGGCATAATGCTATGGTAACGGCTAAGCAGTTTGGGGCTAATTATGCTACGACGGATTATCAGCAGG
>CAKZMA010000674.1 GCA_937127375.1 uncultured Coleofasciculus sp.
CATTTAATCAGAAAATTGTTGGCAACAATCAGGAGCATTAAGTTATGAGTTTTGTGGGTAAGATTTCATCGGTTTTTGGAGTTGTCGGATTGAGCACCTTGGCGACGTTGAGCGTTCCCCAATCTGCAAAGGCGGTAGATTTGGCGAAAGGGTTTGATCAATTCCTGACGCTTGGTAATGGTGGGAGTTCAATCGTTTTACCGGAAATTGGGATAGTTCCTCTCGTCGGTACTCCAGTTTATCCAGAACTTTCCCTTTCTGATACGACTCTGGAACGCCTAGAAGATTGTACTTTTGTCGAAGATTCTTGTACTGTTCCACTCCTAATTCACGAACTGAATCTGCAATCTGTTGAGCCTGTCGATTTATCCCCTTATGGTTTTGATCCGTCTATTGTTCTGATTCGGCTTGAGGGAGAGCAAGAAATAGGATATATTACCATCAACCAGTCTTCCCAAACTTGGAGGGCGAATTTACCTGTTGAAGCTATTGCCCTATTTCCTGATGGCACTCCCATCGTAGTACCGGGTTTTGGTCCTTTAGAATTTTATGCCACGGCTGAGTCAGAACAGTTGATTGGAACTGGCACGTTTACCACCCTTGAACCTTTTGATGCTATGGGTATATTTACGGGACCTTTTATTACTGATCCGAGTCTTTCCGAGCCTCACCCTCAAGAAATTCATGAGGTATATCCGCTTCCTCCTTTTAAGGTTTATAAGTCGGTTCCTGAACCCTCAACTGTCGTACCTCTGGCTTTATTTGGATTAGCAGGACTTTTAGGATTTAAGCAAAAACTATCCCGGAAGTAAGATTAATCTATAAAATGGTATCCTGAATCGATTAGGAATAACCCCGCCCTGTCTTGTCTGATGGGGTAAATAAGAAAGCTTCTGTAAGAACCGCTTGAGTCAATGGATATTCACTATTTATCGGGGAGGACAAGATGAAACCAAGACATTATTCAACCTTAGCCATTGTTGATTCTGTCTGGATGAACAGAGTTGGAGTTTCTGCTACCCTAGCTGCTGCTACTGTGATGATTGCTAGCGCCGCCCAGGCGACGACAATTGAACCATTAACTCAATATTGTCCACCGGGAGATGTTTTTATCCCAGCCAATAAAATTTGTGGGATAAAATTTGATACAACGGTGAATGGTTCCTCCCTGCTGTTAGATTTACACGCGACGACTTATCATGCTGATATCAATCAGGTTGAATACAATTTATTGAACCCTATTCTGGTAACTATACCGGGTGTAGATGGAGATCAGGTAACGCTGAATCAGGTGTCAGTTTTCCTAGATCCTGTCTTGAAGTTTGAGGCATCATTTATGGATTTTGGCGAACCGAGTCCGTTTGAACTGACATTTACGTCATTTCCTTTCGCTCCCAATGTCGCGATCGCGAGTTCTTTTTCCGGTGTGCTAACGGATGGTAGTACACCTAAAGATGGAGTAAGTTTAACGACTCCTGGATTATTACAGTATGACTTTTTGGATGCGACAGGAACGGTTGTCGATTCATTTAATCTCGGTTCTCAAGTGTCTTTTCCTGTAGGTGCGCCAGACGGAAGTGAAGATAGCCATCTTTATGAACCGTCATCCGGAGGCGGTATACTAACCTGCAATACGGTTGGCTGTGGAAGTGTAAAGTTAAGTTTAGGATTTACGGGTTCCGGTGGGGGTGATAGTTATAATTTTAGCAGTCGTTCAGATGTTACTGTTGCCGAAAAAGTCCCTGAACCCTCAACTGTTGTCCCTCTGGCTTTATTGGGGTTGCTTGGAGTTTTGGGTATGCAAAAACGGCTATTTAACTAAACTGTAATCTCATTACTAAGTAGGTGGACACAATTAAAGTTAACGGTTGAGATTAGGCAACAGTAAGGATTTGAGGACATTTGACAAAAATTAATACAGTGCCGTTTGATTTTGTCCGACTACTTACAGTTTTTAGGGCGCAAGCCTTGCTTTTTAGGGCGCAAGCCTTGCGCCCCTACGATGTGAATCTATCAATTTAAGTGTGCCACGCATTTGACTCAACTGAAACATCAATCGTTATGATGAATTCAAACAATAACGGGTATAAATCAATCCGCCTCGCTGGATTACGCCGCTTTGCTATAGCGATTACCTTCCTCAATCTATTAGGACATACAGTTCTAGGCTTTGAGCAATCTTGGGCGCAACCGTTAATTGCTCTATTCACCGCCTACAGTACGGAACTGATTCTGGAAGTTATTGACGCCAAAGTTAACCAGCGTCCCCTCCATTTTGCTGGCGGAGTCCAAAATCTGATCGATTTCTTGCTCCCCGCCCATATTACTGGGTTAGCCGTGGCGATGTTACTCTATGCCAATGACCAACTCTTCCCTATTGCCTTTGCTACATCCGTGGCGATTGGTTCAAAGGCGATTTTTCACGCCCCGATTGGCAACCGTAATCGCCATTTCCTCAATCCTTCTAATTTTGGTATTACCCTAACCCTATTACTTTTCCCTTGGGTGGGTATTGCTCCTCCCTACCAATTCACCGAAAATTTGGATGGGGCGGCGGATTGGATTTTACCGGGAATTATTGTGATTTCGGGGACGTTTCTGAATGCTAAATTTACCCGTCGTCTCCCCCTAATTGGTGCTTGGGTGGGCGGATTTGTGATTCAAGCTGTGCTGAGAAGTTTACTCTTTGGTACGCCAGTTGCGGCGGCGTTAATGCCGATTACCAGTGTGGCGTTTGTTCTGTTTACGTTCTATATGGTGACTGATCCGGGTACGAGTCCAATTGCTACCAAAGAGCAAGTCTTATTTGGCGGTGCAGTCGCGGCGGGGTATGGCGTATTAATGCTTTCTCATATTGTGTTTGGCTTTTTCTTCTCTCTGACGGCAGTTTGTTTAGTGCGCGGTTTATGGGCTTATGTTCAAGGATGGATTGGCAAGATTTCTACAGCGAGAGTGGCGATACCTACTCCGATGACGGTGGGGGAAATTTGAGAGTTATTTTGCCTAATAAACGTAGGGGCGCAAGGCTTGCGCCCTGTACCTACCGATTTACCGCACCCAAAAAAACAACCGACAAATGACAAATGACAAATGACAAATGACAAATAACAAATAATTATCGTTAATAACTAAACAGCACGTCGCTGCACTAGGGCGCACGCCGTGCGCCCCTACGACCAAAACCTCTGTG
>CAKZMA010000675.1 GCA_937127375.1 uncultured Coleofasciculus sp.
TATTGATGGCATCAGTGACAAGCCTTAGACCTACCTGACCCGCTTCAAAGTCGGGTTTGACTGAGATGAGCAATCCCACCGCCTTGTCTTTACGGTCTTGATAGCTTGCGATCGCGTCACTGAGAGTTGTCGCATCATCCTCTAAAAAACGATGCTGTTCAATTAGATAGTTTTCTCCCGGTTGACGAGAAAACCGCCATACCTTCTCGCCAAATTGCCCAATCTCTTCCTCGATAAAAGTTAAAACCGCTATATCACTGCGCGGCTGAGAATGAAACATATTGATAAGCAAATCACTGAAATTAAGGTCAAGCGGTATCCATTCCTGCTGTACAAGTTTAAGTTTGGCGAAGACTTCACGCTTTAACGGTGAGGAGTGTTGACAAAAGCAACGAGAAATATTAGCATCCCACAAGCTTAAATTCACCTTATCCTTAATTTTCTCTGTATTACTTATACGCTGCAAAGACAAAGTTCGCCGACCGTCCTTCCAAATTTCATCAACCTTGATCTTGTCGAGGTCTCCTGGCAGAGTTTTGTGGGTTAAGCTTTTTATCTGGTTATCCGATACACTTACTTCCCACCGTAGTTCATTCCCCTCCTTGAATTGACGAATAGGCAGCTTGACGCGATCTCCAGGTTTGAAATTCAAAGGCTGATGGGATGAGTAAGTTAACGGAAACTCAAACCCACAATCAAAAGTATATTCCTCTCGAAAATGAGCTTTTTTTTCTATAGTATCAACACAAACCACCACAGCTACAACGTTCAAAGGCGGATCAGTTTGATGCTCCAGTTCCCGAACTTCATGGGATTTTTTTTTAAATAAATTTTCAACTCCGGTTAAATCATAATCTTCATAAAACATGGTTACATTAAGACGGTCACAATTGTAATTAATTGCCTTAATTAACCAATCATCCATGTATTCCTTATTCGTATTAATTAACTTCTGATTATTCCGGAATTCTACATTGAAGGATTTAGTTCTAATCGTGGTGGTTGCTTTTTTGTTCAATGATGTGCGACGTAAATTGGCAAGGTTAACACCAAGTTCACTAAAACCTTCATTATTTTCGTGAATACTACTCAAATAGAGCAATCGCGTTATCCATTCTTGAAAAAGTTCTACATACTGTAACTCTTGATACGTTTCTCGCGGACTTTTGGCTTTCACTTGTTGACTCAAGTTGTCAGTTTGATCATAGTTACAGCAGTTTTCGCTGTTATGTGATACATCTTTATCCCCCCAACCCCCCTTTGAAAGGGGGGCAGTAAAAGTCCCCCTTTCAAAGGGGGATTTAGGGGGATTTTTCTTACTGTACCTCATGACATCGCAAAGCGCTGTATCCTCAGTCAATACCCTATGTTTTTCTAGAAAATCAGATATCATTGGCAACAATGCTACCTGTAAATCTTGACGAGCTGGTTCTGTCTCTTTAAATGTTCTGCCATCTTCTTCCGTGGGATACACTTGTTGTAGCATACGTTTAAGCTCGTAGATACTTCCGTATTCGAGCAGCACAGAAGCAAGTATATTTTGTTCTTCAGATCTGTTTTCTAAAATGGAGCTGTCTAGAAATTCGAGCAACCGCAAGCGAATAAACCGATCAAGCTCCTTAGCTTGCCCCACACCATTCAAGTAGTGCTTCCAATCAGAAAACGTTTGTTCTAAGAATTTTGGCTCTATTTCATACTCAGGAATATAGCGCCCGATCGCGTCTAACAACTCTAACGTATAAACCAGACGATTGGATGCTATTTCTTTGGAATTATCTCCCCAATTGACCTTATCCCAATCCCATTCAGAGCTACGCCATTCATTGGGATGTAATTGTTTTGTTAAGAGAAGTTTTCGACGGTGTGCTAGCCAAAGACCTTTTTCTTTCGGCTTTTTTTCGTGCTTTAAGCGTTCACTTTCCCAGTTCAAACGCTCATCTAGTTGACGTGATAATTCAGGATGCAAAAAACGGGCGACTAAAGCAGCTTCCTGCTGTTTTTTGAAGTCAAAATAGTAACGAGATACTCTAATATGATGATTGCAAGCATCACGAATCAAGCTCAACCAACGCCCTGATAGTTTAGAGCTTGATAGTTCAGAGCTAACTGCACTAGGGTAAGCATCCTTTATCCAGGAAATCAGCACTTCTGGGAGAACGAAATTCAGAAATACAGACTCTTCATCTGAGGGTTTAACTCCTTCTTCCTCTTCCTGTGCGTTATCGCATATCTTGACAAAAATATCTGGACGAATTGACTCAAACTGTCCAGTACCTGCAAGGGTAATTTGCTGTACTAAAAATTTCAATAGTCCCTCTAAAGGAGGAGGCGGAGGAGGCAGAGAAGATTTTTTATTGTTATTGTTATTGTTATTGTCATAGCGTCTCTGAACTGTGGCGTTTACATCTGAAGCGTGAGCAATAAATCGGGCAGCAAACTCAATCTGTTCAAAATTGTCTTGCGATAGTTGTTGCAGTAGGCGAATAGCGACAAATGCAGCACCCATCGTGCGAAATAGGAGCGTTGGTTCATCAGCAGATGGATACAGTTTTACCAGTTTTCTCCATTTTTTAATGCTTATGAATTTTGTTATTTCCTGGGGATCTTCAAGTAGTGCTATCCAAGGAGAATACAAAATCCATCTATATTCATTATTAATATAAAATTTGTTTGCATGATTTACTTTTAGCGAAATTTTTATCGGTAAACTTCGTAGATTTAGAAGAGATTGAAAGTGAGATTTTACCTGTGCTAAATCTGTTTCAGAACAATTGACATTTAGAGATTGTGGCAACCCAGTCGGTGTTGGTGGATACCAGAATTTAACTAGCTCATCAGCAGTTGTTGATGCATCGATCTGAGCGGCAAGCTCCCATAAAACGATCTGCCAGTATAAAATTGGTAAACAGTCCGTTCGGTTTGGGGTATTTTTAATGCCGACATAACGGAACGGCACATCTAAATCTTGAGGGTTTTGCCCTGAAACTTCTCGAATCAAATTACGCAGTTCACTCAATCTTAACGATTCTTGAATAATCCGCTTACACTGGTTATGAGGTGTATTTTTTGTACTTTTATCTCTGAATAATGCGATCGCATAGGCATCTAATAGATCAGGTTCAGCCTGTGCTGCAACAGCCTGTGCTGCAACAGATGCTTTTTGGGCAATTAAAGAGCGCAGTGTGTCTGG
>CAKZMA010000676.1 GCA_937127375.1 uncultured Coleofasciculus sp.
ACAAATGACAAATAACAAATGACAAATTTAAAATTAGGACTTGCCTTAGTGAATCTGGGATTATCGGTTGCGCCTGTGGTGATGGCGACTCCGGTTCAGAGTGCGACGAAAATTTATATTCCCTATGGTCCGTTAGAATTTTCTCTGCCCATTGAGGCACTGGAAATTTACGCCACCGAGGGTAAAATTGAGCCGGAATTGGCGTTTTATGCTAGTTATGTGGAACCGCAACAGTTAGAACGGTTGCGGCAAGTTTTAGTTACCCCCGTTGATGTGAGTCCAGTCGCGATCGCACAGTTTCTTTATTCGCCTCAAGGGGAAGCCATCTTGGAACGGTTGGGGGAAGTTATTCAAACCAAAGCTGGTCAAGAGGGATTTTATGCGATTCGCGCTGCATTAATCAAAGCGGCGGCTAAACCGGAGGGGCTAACCTTATTAAATGTACTGCGGGAGTTTCCCACCTATGGGATACGGATTAACTCTGCCCGGAGTTTTGAGATTATTGAAGAACTATCTCGGTTAAGTCGGCAAACTCAACAAGCGATCGCAGGGGTGAATCAGGAGGCGATGGCGGAAGTTCAAGCCCAGATCGAGTCCCTGTTTCCCCAAATGCTACCCGACTTGTCCGAATTACCTGACTTGCGAGAACCGGGACCCGTTGCTTATTCTCAACAAACCCTGACATTGAGTGATCCCAGTCGCGGACGCCGATTTCCGATGAATTTGTATTTACCGTCGTCTGATACAGCTAGGGATGGGTTAACTCCCCTAATTGTAATTTCCCACGGACTCGGTTCTGATCGGATGACGTTTGAATATTTAGCCGAACATTTAGCGTCTTATGGGTTTGCTGTAGCCCTACCGGAACATCCTGGTAGTAATGCCGAACAATTACAAGCACTGAGTCGAGGACTAGCTAGTGAGGTGACACCGCCGTCAGAATTAATTGACCGTCCCTTGGATATTACCTTTTTGCTAGATCAACTGGAACAGTCCTATCGCGGACAGTTAGATCTGGATAATGTTGGCGTATTGGGTCAATCCTTTGGCGGTTACACAACCTTGGCGCTGACGGGTGCTGAACTTAATTTTGAGCGATTACAGCAAGTTTGTGGTGATTCAGAGGATTCTTTGAATGTATCGCTGCTGCTGCAATGTCGCGCATTAGAGTTACCTGTGGCGGACTATGACTTTCGTGATCGACGGATTCAAGCCGCGATCGCGATTAACCCCGTGGGTAGTGCTATCTTTGGCAAATCGGAGTTTGCTCAAATTCAAATCCCCCTGATGCTGATTTCGGGAAGTAATGATACTGTCGCACCCGCCCTTCCGGAACAGATTCAACCCTTTACCTGGCTAACCACACCGAACAAGTATCTGGTATTGCAGAATAAAGGCACTCACTTTTCTAACCTCGGTATCTCGACAACGGCGGTAGAATTGCCGCCAGAAGTGATGGGTCCTGATCCCGCGATCGGTCGTGCTTATACCCAAGCGTTGAGTGTTGCCTTTTTTCAAGTCTATATCGCGGGTCAATCCGAATACCAGCGTTACCTCAATGCAGCTTATGCACAATTCCTCAGCCAAGACCCCATGCCGTTGAGTTTAGTGGAATCTTTAACCCAAAATCAGCTTTCTGAACAGACGGATGAACCGCAAAACTCCTCACCCTCACCACAGGCACCGTTTTTGATTCCGCTTCCGTAAACTTATGTTTCAGATTTTTGTAGTTTTTAAACAAATGTAAAAGACTCTATCAAGGGGTTGCTTATCTCAGAGAACGTGCTAAATTGAATATAAAGCTAAATAACTTCTGGTGACAGATAAAACAGCTTAGTCTACAAATGTTGAATGAAGTTAGGAGGAAGAAAAAACCTGTCTCATTTAATATCTGTCTCATCAGAAGATAGCAACAAACACCATAACAACAGCAACATTCATCGAGAACGTTGATATTTCCTCAAATAGAATCTAGGAAGCTGTGTAACTGAATAATTGATTTATCAGTACCACTTCAAGTTTCATTGCCCAAAGGAGGAAGTCACTCAATCAGTATTGCTTGAATGTTGTTGTTTGTTTTGAACACTGATTGCACGGATTTTGTCGAACTGGTAGGGGTGGGGTGGGAGAGGTTAGTCGCACTGATTTCACAGAGGTGTTGGTGGTGAGGGGGCAAAGGATGATTAAATTGTCGAGGAGATGGTTTAGTTGTCTGTGACATCTGTGTCATCCACTATTGAGTCTTCTTTTAAATGTCATTGCCATCTGTGTAATCTGTGTTGACGAATGCAAGGATTTTTGAATTTAAACAAATCAGCTGGATTCACGTCTCATGACTGTGTAGCAAAAGTGCGGCGTTTGCTGCGCCTGAAGCGAGTTGGGCATGGGGGAACCTTAGATCCAATGGCTACGGGGGTTTTGCCGATCGCACTGGGTAGAGCGACCCGATTGTTACAGTATATGACCTCAGAGAAGGCATATCGGGCGACGATTCGGTTGGGAGTGAAGACAACAACCGATGATTTAGAGGGAGATATTGTGGCGACGGCTTCTGCTTCTGGGTTAACGCTGGAGACAATTGTGCCTTTCCTGCACCAGTTTCAGGGAAAAATTGAGCAAATTCCCCCGATGTACAGTGCGGTTCAGGTTCAGGGAAAACGGCTGTATGAGTTAGCGCGGGCGGGTAAAACGGCGGAAATTCCCAGGCGACAGGTTGAAGTGTATCAGATCGAGGTATTAGAGTGGCGTCCGGGGGAATTGGCAGAATTGGATGTGGCGATTGCCTGTGGTGCGGGAACCTATATTCGCTCCATTGCTCGTGATTTGGGAGAGGTTCTCAATACTGGTGGAACGTTAGCGTCTCTGATTCGTACCCAAAGCAGTGGATTTACGTTAGAGAATAGCTTGAGTTTAGAGGAATTGGCAGCACAGGTACAAGCCGAAACCTTTACTCCAATTCCACCCGAAGCCGCGTTAGAGCATTTAGCCAAGGTGACGTTATCGCCAGATAATGCTCGTCGTTGGTGCCAGGGTCAGCGTATAAAGGTAGAGGGTAGGGAGCAGCAGATAGAAGGAGATGATAACGGTATCGATAAACAGAATATCAATCAAGATACTTCGACTGATTCTGTTGCTAATATCCGGCGAGTTTACCATGAAGATGGGACATTTCTGGGTATTACTCAGGTGATTGAATTAGAAGGTGAGATAGGGTTTGCCCCTAAGATGGTTCTGGTGTAAGCAACCCAAGTTAGATACCCATTCCCTATTCCCTATTCCCTAAATTAGTAATGGGCAAGCTTTTCCAGGTCATCAGTTTTCACAAATCATTTAGACTCACATCGGTTTAATTCAGATGGACAAGAAACCGGATCGCGGGAATCTGCGATCACAGTATTGACTAAGTTTTTTTGTCTTGACTGAGTTAATTCAGGCATGACATAATATATAGTTAAAATTATGGACAATATTCAAGTATGACTACTCTCAACCAGACGAATCCATCTGACCCGTCTGAGGCAGGAGAAACAGGTTCACCCTTATCGAGGTTGCCGATTCCCTGGCTCAAGATTGGACAATACCTGTTCCTGGCTGCATTGATTTGTACAAGTATCATTAGCTTGGTTGTTGAGAACAAAGCAATTCTTGTTATCTGGATAGCTGTTTTTGTCTCATTTTTGGTGTTTCTTGTCTTGCTCGATAGACAGCTAGCTCAAGCAGCAAGTCGTCAAATGCAGCTTGAAGTTGCCAAACGAGCGGAAATTTATCAATATCTCGTTGATGAACAGCAACAACCGGGCAGCAATCCGATCACGGTAGCCAGAGAAAATGCTTTGCAGTATTGCCAAGAACTGATTGAGGACTATAAAAAAAGCCGCCAGACGTCCCGGAATATCTACTATACATTCCAAATGGCAACGATTGTCTTTTCCGGGATTACTCCAATTTTGGTGTTGGTTGATAAGTTAGATATTGGTGTGGTTTGGTTTAAGTGGTTACCGGTTATCTTTCCTGCGGTCGCTTCTATTGTTGCCAGTGTGGTAACGTCATTTCCTTTTCAAGAAAATTGGATTTCGGCAAATACGGCAGTTGAATTGTTAGAAGCAGAACGAGAAAAATTTATCTTGGGAGTGACTCAGGCGTATCGGTGCTATGATATAGCTGATGAATCTCAACGTAAGAAAAAGCTGAAACAGGCAATTGAGAATTTTATTAATCAGGTGAATACGATCCATCTGAAGCAGGTGCAAGAAGCCTCAAAAACTCTGCAACAGCAAGAGGAAAAAGAAACCTATAAATCAGCGGAATAAAACAGGTAAACTGCCCAGATTTCCAACTCATAAGCCAAATCGGTGGATTAGAGGCTTGACGGATAGCATTAATCCTGATCGTGACAGCCGATTTACAGCAGTTTTCAAGTTAGTAGACTACAGACGATGATTGCGCCCAAAAGCAAGTCGATGGGATTTTGTATTCCATAAACGTGAAAAGCGCTGTAAATCTGGCAATAAACGAGGACAACGAACGGAATTGACGATGGGGAATAACGGGGGGAAGTTGGCCCGTTTTACTTTGGTCATTGACGGCGGCGGCGATAAAAACCCAGAGAGTTGAGTTAGCTAAGAAAGCGATTGAAACGGCGGAAGAATACTTACTGGATGATGAGTGGCCCGAATATTATGATGGAGACATGGGTGAAACCATTGGTCGAGAGGCGCGGCTGTATCAAACGTGGACAATTGCAGGGTATTTAGTCGCTAACTATCTGATTCAAAATCCGGAGCATTTGAATTTAATGAGTTTTAATGATAATCCCCAAGTTGGGATTAGGGCGGGTTTCGTTGTTTGGTTTGAGGTGGGTTTCCTGATTTAATTCCTAAACCCGCCCCTACATCTTTACGCCAACTTGCTAGTTTGTAGTTGCGCTTCAGCGCCATCAACGCTGGTATTACCCACTACAAATCCTTAAGTTAGTGACATCCAGTTTAAGGTTCAGTGTATTCACAAAAAGTATTCAGTCCAATTTTGACAATATACAAGACAATAATTGTTGCGATCGCAGGATCAATGGGTAATCCCTGTGATCATTTTGATTCTATATCATACCTCAATCGATACTCACATTAAATAATGTAGTATCTTCACGGGTACTCCAATAATCCTTACCGTGGCTCTGCCTCAGTTGCTCGTCTAACGATTGAATCACCTGATTCAAAGACATTTGTTTGTAATAGCGGAAATTCTCGATAAATATTTTGTCATCCAAACTAAGTTGACTATAGCTTTGATATAATAAAGCGTAATATCTGGCGGTAGCAGCTTGGAGTAATTGTTGGTAGGTATCTTCAGGCATAAGTCTAGAGGGGTAGACAAACTAATAGTGAAAGGTTAACACTGAGTCAGGGCGGGTTTTGCACAAACGTTACCATCAATAGCTAAAAGCAAGTCCCTAAACCATTGGTGTCAACTTAAGGTCGAAAACCAATGCTGGTAAGGTTTTCAGCTATGTCTATCTACGGCTAAAAATTTCCCCCTCATCCCCTAACCCCGGCGTGGGAGAGGGGCTGGGGGTGAGGGGTTGAGCTTAAGTTGACACGGATGATCCCTAAACCCGCCCCTACAAAAATCTTCCCTCTATGCTGAGGTATTATTCATGAAACTCAACATTCTGACTATTCTCTTACTTCTAACGCCCTTTTGGTCAGCCACTCCTCTAAACGCGGAAAATCCTGACCATCTGAAACAGTTACAAGACACGGGCGAATGTTCTACCTGTGACTTAACCAATGCCGATTTGAGTAATACTAACCTGAGTCAAAGTATCTTGACTTATGCCGACTTGAGTCAAGCCAACCTTACCCAAGCGACTCTCAGTGATGCTAATCTCAAATATGCTGACCTGATTAATGCTAACCTCAGCAACGCTGACTTAAAAAATGCTGATCTAACTCGCGCCTTTCTCGGTGGTGCAGATCTCACGGCTGCGGATCTCAGAGAAGCTAACTTCAAAGCGGCTAACCTAAGTAATGCTATTCTCATTGGTGCTAACTTAACCCAAACGCTGTTAAGTTTAGCCAACTTGAGTGAAGCCAATTTGTCTCAATCGATTCTTACTCTAGCGGAACTCAGAGGCGCTGATCTCAGACGTGCCAATCTAGATAAAGCTAGACTCAATGGTGCTAATCTGAAAGCCGCTAATCTTAGAGAAGCGAACCTGAGTAATGCCAGACTTAATAACGCGAATTTAAATGGTGCTTACCTCAGAGGTGCTGATTTAAGGAATAGCTTCTTAACCAACGCTGATTTGCGCGAAGCGAACCTCTGGGAGGTTGACCTGAGTCGTGCTAATTTACAAGATGCTGATTTAACTGGTGCAGTATTTTGTAATACTACGCTACCCGATCGAACAATTTCTAACCGCGATTGTCCCTAACTTGCCAATTTTCGGTTGATTGAATCGATCTTCATCAAAGCTTCACATAACTGGGATTGTCTTTTACACAAACTTTACAAGCATATTGCAACGACTAGAGTATATTTAT
>CAKZMA010000677.1 GCA_937127375.1 uncultured Coleofasciculus sp.
AAAAACTGTTATTTCCTTCTGCCCTCTGGCTTGTCTCCACCTATGTGTGAGCATTTAACCGGATATGATCCCATAAGATTTGAAGCTTCGCTTAAGATGAGTCAGTGTCATCTATAATATTTTGAACAAGACAATTACCGATCCCAGAAATACGAGAAATGTCCCCAATGCCTGTATTTGTATTTTCTTCAAGGGCAATCGTTTTTCTAAGCCGAGATATCCTAAAACAAAGTAAGCCAATAAAGCCGCGATTAGAGACAGTAGCAACCTCAGGGTTTGACCCCTGTAAACATACAACACTAGATTAATTGATCTGAGTAATCCAGGTTCTTGGTCTTCATGTTCCGGAAGTTCCATCATTTCCCATGTATTACCGCCATCAGTCGATTTAAAGATTTCTGATTTGGCTGACCCAAATCCATACACGGTATTATCTGTGGCGTAGGCGGGTGAAAACTGGATAGGTTTACCCGCACAAGGGACGTTATTAATGCGGGCAAATGCTAGGTCATTATTGCCAATTAGTATAAATGTTTGTCCTCGATTAACGGTTTTAAATAATCCTTCACCTCGGACACTAACGATGAATGTTTGGTCGCTTTGATAATTCGGTGATATGCTGACGCCTTCGATATAGCCGTTTTCGATATTAGCAGAACTCGATAACTTGTCCCATGTTTTTCCAGCATCGGTTGTTACAAAAAGTCCTCGGTCAGTCCCCGCAAAAACAGTTTTATCCGCCTTGTAATTTGGGGAAATTTCAAAGCGGATACTGCTAGTTTCACCTAAACTACTGTCTTCACTAACAGATTGCCAAGTTTTACCTGCATCACTAGACTGAAAAACTCCAGGATCAGAGCTAGATGCGTAAAGAGTTGGATCAGATGGGAAATCTGGAGAGATGACGATGGACGCTGTTTCATTACTAAAGTCTTTACCAATTTTGGTGAGGACTGAGAATTTTTTCCCGGCGTTGGTTGACTTGTAAATAACACCTTGCTGGGTGAGTAAGTAAATGGTCTGATCAGAGTCAAAGGCAGGTGAAGTGGCAATGGTCATTCCCCGCGTAGAATACTTAGGAACTTTTGGAAGTTGAGTTCTTTGCCAACTTTTACCCCCATTCGTTGACCTTAAAAAATTCTCCCATAATAGAGTGGCAAATACCGTTTGATCAGAACCGTAATTTGGAGAAAAGGCAATATCGAAAAACCGTCGTGGATCTTGATCTTGTTCATCAAAACTTCGGGTTAAATAGGGAGATTCTAACCCTTGATACATCTGATTCCAGTTTATCCCAGCATCGTTACTAATATAGGGATCACCGACATAAGGAGCAATGGCAACAGTTGAGTCATTTTCGTAATCAGGAGATACAGCTAGAGCAACAATTGTTTCGGGTAATAAGGTTTCTAATAATTGCCAACTCTGACCATTGTCTGTAGATTTAAAGAGACCATCAAATCCGCCTAAAAACAGGGTATTCTCAGAAATAGTTAAGTCCGTAAAATGAGGACTCTTCATTTGATCGGCTTGACTTTCTTTAACTAATCCTTGACTGGATTTTTTCCAGTTTTTTCCTCCATCCTGGGAGTAAAAGAAGCCGTCATTCCAGGTTGAGGCAAAGACGGTGTTATCGTTGGCATAACTGGGTGAAATAACAATATCTTGAATGGACGGGTCAGACAATCCCTGATTTAACGGTGTGAATGAGCCGCCAAAATCGGTTGTTTGCAGTACCCCGCCTTTGTCTGTGCCAACAAAAATAGTTTGATCGGAAGAAAAATTGGGCGAAACCACTAGAGTTGTAATTGCGCCACTATTTTCAATAGGAGAAGCAGCTTGCCAGGTTTCACCGCGATCGCGTGAGATATAGATAGTTCCTTCTTCATCTCCAATAACGATAGAAGTTGGATTATCTGGAATAAAGCTAATCGTCTTAATTTTACTCTGATTATCTAAAACTTGATTCCAAGTTACACCACCATCATCGGTTTTATAGAGTCCACCTTCGCTGTCCGCCGCTAAAACAAAATCAGGCGCGTTGGGAGCTATTTCTAAGACTTCAATGTTTAAATTTTCTAATCCGTTATTGACGTTTTGCCATGAATTTCCGCCATCGGAGGATTTATATATGCCATCTCCAAAAGATGACACGAAGAGTATCGAATTTGTTGGAGAAATAGATAAACTTGCTAAACTTGATCGATTATCTAAGCCATTGACAATTCTTTGCCAGGAAGATCCTCCATCCGTTGACTTAAATAAATTGCCCCGCACGATAATAAATAAATCTTGCTCTTGCTGATACTTCGGAGACAAGTCAACTTGAGTGACAACATCATGAGGTCTATGAGCTAAAGCGGGTTGTGCCGTCAAGCCAAAAAGCGCTAATACCAGTAAAAATCCGATAAAAACTTTTTTACGTAAAAGCCCAACCTTTTGTCTAGTGCTGTGAGTAGATTTTAACCACTTATTAATAAACATATACACCCCAAGCAGAATACAAATACTAAAAAATGCCAATGTGAAAAGGCAAGATTTGACGAACGCCTATTAGCTAAACAACGCTACCTTAGCAGATTTTCTATTTTAGGAAAATAAATTTTTGTGAATTTTTTCAACGTTTTTGTGAAGTAGGCTCTCAGACTAACAATGACAATTGCTCAGTTGCTTCACAGGATAAACATGACAAGTAGTCCGATATAGATCTATGCCGTCGGTATACCAATATACAGTCCGGCAATTGTCCAACCGCCTTGAGTGCATCCGCCGCACTCTTGAATCGCTGTTCTGGCGCGGGTTCAGTTAGCGTTTGATCCAATTGAGTAGACATATCATCTGCCAATCAGGTTTGACGTCGAGGATTGTCGCCCAGTTTTTGCTATAGCTGATAGCGATCGCACACCGACTAATACACTCGTTGAGTGCCACGACTACAAGTAAGTTTTCTGGGTGAATAGGTCGGTTCTGGAGGTTTAGTTGTGCCAGAAACATTGGCTTTACAGAGAATTTTTACAGTTGTCATAGTCCCCGGCGTTTCATTGATATTGAAGTCAGTAGTAGGAATACGAAAAACGCCACCGACATAACTTTCCCGGTTAGGTTTACGAGAAATGGCGTAATTAAAGGCGGAAGAACCCTGATTGTGAGTAGAATACCGATAGTTATTCGTCTGATTCGGAATACTTCGATTCAGTTGAGACAGGGAATCGGCAAAAACTGAGTATTTTAAATAGTAAGCTTGCTGACTGCGGTTCATCGAACCCACATAATCTTTAGCATCCGGTTCAGGAGTTTTTTGGGTATACAAAAAATTTGGCACAATCAGACTGATTGCGATACTGGCAACGATAAACTGAAGGAAGGTCAAGCCAGCGAGACGACCATAGCGCACGCGATCGCGAAAGGTCAAACCATCTTGACGATCATAACGCACACGAGACTGCCCTGGCTTTCTAATGGAGTCTACGCCTGATTTTAACGTCGATAGCGCTTGACGCGCCCCCGTAAACCGTCGTTCTGGTGCGGGTTCTGTCAGACATTCCAACCATTGTGCAAAATGGGGAGTGAGATTGATGTCATCGCTAAATTGTAAGCGCATCCGATGTTGGGGTAAATCAGCAGGTGCTATTCCCGTTAATAAATGAATTAATGTCGCCCCTAATGCATAAAGATCTGAAGCGGGAACCACTTTTCCCCAAAGTTGTTCCGGTGGTGCATAGCCGCTGGTTCCCACTACTGTAAATGTTACCCCTTCTGCTGTAGCTCGGTCTTGTACAGCACCAAAATCAACCAAATAAACCTGTCCATCCTGGCTCAAAATTAAATTACTCGGTTTAATATCACGATGAAATACAGGGGGCGACAATTCATGCAAATCGATGAGAATCTCTAAAATACTCTCGGCAATTTGACAAACCTCTGCTTCTGTGAATCGTTTTCCCTGATCTAATAGCGTTTGTAAAGAGTCCCCAACAATGTAATCTTGGACTAAGCCAAACCAAGGTAATCCCTTTCCGAATTGCTTTTCAATGGTGAAGAAATCACGATACTCCGGAATTCGCGGATGATTAAGATGCTGAAGCACTTGCGCTTCTCGTTCAAATAGCTTTAACTCATCCCAATGCATCTGAGGATTAAACGCTAATAGCTTAACCGCGACAGGTTGCGGCGGTGACAGGCTAATATCTTGGGCTAACCAGGTTTGACGTCCCGCATTTTGTCCGAGTTTTGTTTCGAGTTGATAACGTTCGGCTAGTAGTTTTTTTGTCATTTTTCATTTGTCATTCGTAATTTTTCATTTGTCATTCGTAATTTTTCATTTTTCTCAAATATAAACGACGAGAGGGCGGTTTTTGTTGATGAGTTATCAGTATACCCGTTAATTAAATCTCTAAACCCGCCCCTACAATACCCTATAAATTTTACCCTCCTCCCCGGCTAACCTGTTGAAGCCATTCTTGAAGTTCCTGAACTAACCAGCGCCGCTCGTTTTCAGTTAAGTTTTCACCGAAGGAATAGGTAATCATCCACGTTTCGACGCGGATCTCGGTAAAGGGAATTAATTGGATAGTTTTGATATCAGCAATTTTACCAATATGACGCTGATAGGTTAATCCCAAGAGTTCTCGTTCAATAATAAAGTGTTCTGGAGTCAAATAAAGACAATAACATCCGAACAGATGACGCAAATTATAGTCCACTTCATCTTGGACTTTACCTAATTCCTGATTGGTAGCCCGCCAGAGCCATCCCATAAACACAACCAGGGGGAGTAAGACAAGAAATAATGTGCCATTGTGGGATAAGGTGGCAAATAGTCCGATACCTAAGCCTAAAAAGATTAACCCGAATAGTAATAAAAGCGGGAGTGAACAAGCGGTGAGCAGTAAGTCACCCCCTAGTTTGAGAATATCCCGGAACGATCGCGTGGGTTGGGGAATTTTCAGGATAAGCTGCTGGGGCGATTTTTTAAGCTGAACGCGGCTACCTTTCGGTTGAGGGCGGTTGGTTAGGGAACGTTGGGGATAACGATGGTGATGCAGCGCCTCTCGCGCCTCCGCCGCGCTACTAAATCGTGCGTCTAAATCCGGTGCAGTCAAGACGTCTATCCAACGAATCAACTGGGGATCAACCGAGACGCGATCGCTCCATTGTATCCGTAAATCTTGTTGGGGTAAGTCAGCCGGGGTAATCCCGGTGAGTAAATGAATCAGAGTTGCACCTAAAGCATACAAATCAGAGGCGGGTACAGCCTTTCCCCAAAACTGTTCTAAGGGAGTATAGCCCGTCGTTCCCACTACCGTAAAGGTTACTCCTTCTGTCACCGCCCGATTTTGCACTGCACCAAAATCAACCAGATAAATGGGCAAATCATCCGCCAAAATTAAGTTACTGGGTTTGATATCCCGATGTAGCACTGGCGGTTGTAAGCCATGCAGGTAACTGAGAATCTCTAACACTGACTCAGCAATACGCTTTACGTCTTCTTGAGTGAACCGTTTACCTTGATCCAATAATTGCCGTAAGGAAGCC
>CAKZMA010000678.1 GCA_937127375.1 uncultured Coleofasciculus sp.
TCAGAAATCCTCAATTCGTGGATATTCCAAAACGCGCCCCCTAAAGCCGAATACTCAATCCCCTCCACGCGATCGCGCACAGCCGTCATCGACAGGGGATTCACCAAATAAATAAAAGGTAAGTGTTCTTTAATCAGGCGTTGGGCTTCACCATAAATGACTTTGCGCTTCTGTTCATCTAACTCTTGAGACCCTTTAACATAGAGATCATTAATCTCCTTCTCCCAAGGTGCAACTTCCCACCCCTGAATCTCCGGTTGACCAACGGTTGGTTTTTGATTAAAACTGTGCAATCCGCCTTCAGTAGACCAGACATTGGCACTATTATTGGGTTCTAATCCGCCACCGGAAAAACCGAGAAGATGACATTCCCAATCTAAGCTATTACTGAGTTTTTCCACCAAGGTACTAAAAGCAATCGGGTTAAAATCCACTTGTATGCCAACTTTCGCCAAATCTCGTTTAATTTGTGCTCCCATGGCTTCGCGCAGTTTATTCCCTGCATTGGTAATTAAGGTAAAACGCACTCGATTCCCTTGATCGTCGAGGAGTTGTCCTTCATCGTTATACTGGAAACCTGCGCTTAACAGTAATTCTTTGGCTTTGTCCAGATTATAGTCGTAAATTGGCAGTCCCTCTTCTGGAGACAAATAATAAGGACTTTGTACCGGAAGATTGGAATATTGCGGTTCACCCAATCCTCGAAACGAGTTATCAATCATCGTTCTCCGGTCAATCGCATAAGCCACCGCCTGTCTAAATTCCAAGGTATTGAACCAACGAGATTTCATCAGTTCAATTAAGGGTTCGCCGTCCCGACTCCCTTTGTTAAGGTTGAAGGAAATAAAACTAGAACTTAGCGTGGGACCGCCAACGTAAATGTTAAAGTTACTGCGTTCCTCTTCCCGCTTAAGTAGGGAATAGAAATCCGGTGAGACACTAATCGCATCTAACCCACCAGAACGAAATTGCAAAAAAGCAGTATCGGTGGATTCAACAACTTCCCAGAAGAGGCGATTAATATAAGGTTGGGGTTGACCTTGAGATCCTTGACGCCAATAATGGAGATTGCGGCGAAAGATTAAGCGTTGATTGGTATTGTAGCGATCCAGTTGATAGGGTCCATTGACCACAATTTTATCCGGGTCAGTATCCACACCCCAAGTGGTCATAAACTTGGGTCTTCCTTCTTGGTCTTTCTCAGTTACCGTATCCTTGAGGGCGTGGGCGGGTAAAATTGCCAGTCCTGTGGTGCGGAGAAAGGGCGCAAAGGGTTCGGGTGTGGTAAATTCAACTCGTCTTTCATCGAGTTTCCGCACGCTGGGAAAGCCGCGTGTTTTGCCAATTCTGAGAATGTCGCGAACATCGGTGGGAATCTCTTCGTTGAGATAGATATCGTTATAGGTAAAGACGATATCATCAACGGTTAAGGGTTCTCCATCCGACCACTTTAATCCCTCTCGCAGGGTAAAAACAATCCGCTGTTGGTTATCGGAGATGTCCCAAGACTCAGCCAGAGAGGGTTCAATTTCTCCGGTGACACCATTTTCAGTCACCAGTCCCTCGTAAGTGTAACCAAAAATATTTGGCGACTCCTGAGAGAGGGCGTAGTTAAAGGTTTTGGGGTCACTGAGAATACTGGTGACGAGTTGAGATCCCTGGGCGGCTTGCGAGGTAAAGAGTGCAGGGTTACAGGCGGATAGTGCGATCGCGACGACACAGGTCAGTAAGCTGAGAAACCAGCGACGCAGAGGAATATTTGCCAAGATAGTCACGAATCCGATTCAATAATTGTAGGGGTACGATATAAATTGTAGGGGTACGATATATCGTACCCCTACTCCATTCTCATGGTTTTACGCTTGAATGAGGACTCATAACGGACTATTCATCCTCATCCTCTTCGAGATACTCCTCAGCCAAGTCATCTGCATCCTCATCCTCTTCCTCATCTTCATGCATCAACGATTCAAAATCGCTGGTATCCTCTTCTTCCATACTGTAAGCGCGAGCCGTGCGATCGTCTAGCACTTCTAAGGAATCATCTTGGTCGAATTCACTACTCTCATTCAGATCGCCAAAATTATACTCAGCGCTGTCATTGGAGGAATCAGCATCGACACCACTCGTTGGGTCTTCATAAGCGTTATACCCGGTTCCGGCGGGAATCAGGCGACCAATAATCACGTTCTCCTTCAAACCCCGTAACCAATCGGATTTCCCTTCAATAGCAGCTTCGGTGAGGACACGAGTAGTTTCCTGGAAGCTAGCGGCGGAGATGAAGCTATCCGTATTCAGTGAGGCTTTGGTAATCCCCAATAATACTGGCGTATATTGAGCCGGTGCGCCCCCAGTAATTGCCATAGCTTCATTCACGGTTTCAATTTGCCGCAACTCCACCAATTCTCCCGGTAGCATTGTGGTATCACCCCCATCATCGACCCGAACTTTCGAGGTCATCTGACGGACAATCACTTCGATATGCTTGTCCGAGATATCAATTCCCTGGGATTGATACACCGACTGGACTTCATTAACCAGAAATGCTTGTGCGGCTTGCAGTCCCGCTAAAGCACCTTCATAGATTCCCTTTTCTTCCACGGTGAAATTAAAGAAAATCTCCAGAATCTCGTGAGGATTTGCCGGTCCATCCGTTAACGGTTGACCTACCTTAACAAACTGAGCATCGGAAACCATTGCGTTTTGTCCCGGACTCACCGGATAATCTGTAATCACCCCTTCCGGTTCAATCACTTTGATATCAACGGTTTCATCTTCCTCATAAACCACCTGCGTCTCACCGGGACGTCGGGCTAATACACAGGCTTCTTTGGGTCTACGGGCTTCTAGGAGTTCTTCAATCCGGGGTAGTCCTTGAATAATATCCCCCGTCTTTGCCCGCTCAAACACTAGCAGCACCAGGTTATCACCCCGTTGTACCAAGTCTCCATTATCAATTTGCAGCACCGCACCGGCGGATACCCGATAAGGACGTGCGAGTCGCAACGTTACTGAGTCTTCGTTAACTTTGACAACTTGTCCGGATTCGGAGGCTTGCACATTGGCGGCGAGGAAATTAGTCTCCACGACTAAATCTCCCACCTTCACTTGAGGTGTGCCACTAATGGGAACGGTAATCCGATCCGCATCCCGAACCACCAGTACCCGGCGAATGGCTTCCACCCCTTCGCGAATCCCTCGGACTTCACCGGATTCTTTACACTGAATTTCGGTGCGGGCGACGACGTCTTTGGGCGCAATTTTATCCCCATCGTTAACCAACAGCCGAGTTTGGGTACTTCCCCCTAAGGGATCAGCCGAGGTATCACGCCGGATCACCAAGGATTCCAGGATCACCAACTGCAACCGCATATCCTCTGGATCATCCGACTCTTCGGTTGTGACTAATTCAATATCCGCTGAAAGCTGAGAGGCGGAATGATCGCCGTCGGACTCCTGAGTCATGTCCAAAACGAGTTGAGTTCGCAGCAACTCTAGTCCTTCAACGGACTTGATCCGCTCTCCATCTTTGTAGGGTAGTCGCTGAATCGTCCGTAGCTCAATCGCGATCGCACTCTCACCATCCGACTCACCGCCCTCGGTAGAACCGTTGGCACTGTCAATGGAGGCTTGAGAGGGAACATCGGGTTCATCGGGGATATTAAACTCTACCACAGGTCTGAGCAGTAATGCCATGCCCTCTGGCGTCTCGGCGACTTCCCCATACCGCAATTCTGCCACGCTTAACCCCGGAACAGGTTCTGTACCCGGATGTACCAGCTGACCTTCAGAGGCAAAGCCGTCGGGAACGTCATCCACCAAATGCAAGTCTCCGGGCTTAATCACAATTTCCCGCAGAATGTCATTCTTCTGCACAACTTCGACAATCCCTCCCGATTGGCAGAAGATATCTTTCACCACTTCTGTCCCGGCTTCCACATATTGACCGTCTTCCACTAGCAGCAACGAGATATCTTTATTAACCTCGTGGCATTCTTCGGGAATCCACAGCAGGGTGCCGCCTTTGGTGATTTCGTATCCTTGCTTGGCTTTACCGCGCTTGGCGACTTCTACACCGCCATACTTAATAATCCCCCCCGTCTGGGTGCGATAGCGATCGTCAACCAACTCCGCTACCACTTGATTATTTAACACTTTTGTGCCTGGGGTTGCCTTGAGCAAGAAGCGCTGGTTATTGGCGGTGTGAATTACATACTGTTCGCGACCCCCACTACTTTCCATCCGCACCGCTGCTTGGTCTAGGCGTACTGACGCGGTGATGATGTCAATTTCCCGCTTGCCCGGTGTCAGTCGCACTACACCACCGTTTTGGCTAACTAATTTGGTTTCTGCTAACACAGAACCGGGTTCCACGGCATCCCCGTTTTTGACCACGGGTTCGGCACCAGGGGGCAGATTATACACCTCTCCTGATAACACCCACAACAAGCCACCCCGCTGAGCAATGCGGGTCGTATTCCCTTGGCGATCCGTTTTTTCTTCGGGAATCAAGTCGGCAAACAGAACTTCTCCCGCCAAATCCGAGGCGACGTCTTTGGCGGCTTTTTCCGTAGACAGGCGAGATTTGCCCAACGCCACTTCTGCTAAAAGCTGTTCTGCTTTTACCTCTTGCCCATCGCTAACCAGGAGGATGGAACCGGGCGTGACCGGAACCGTTTTGGCTTTCCCCTTATTGGTGGGTTCCAGAATCAGTTCACCGGCAACTTCCACCTGTTGGCGCTCTTCCCCATGGCGAGTACGCACACCTCGGGTACGCAGACGGCTAGAAAAGCGGACAACGCCATCAAACGCCGCTGAGACTTGGCGGGCGACTTCCCCGGTGAATACTCCCCCGGTGTGGAATGTCCGCATGGTTAGCTGAGTTCCGGGTTCACCAATGGACTGAGCCGCAATAATACCAACGGCTTCTCCCAAGTCCACCATGTGTCCATGTGCCAAACTCCAGCCGTAGCAATGCTGACAAACTGAGCGCGAGGCTTCACAGGTTAGGGGAGAGCGAACCATCAACTCTTCCACCTTCGCTTCGCCGATGATGTCTGCTAAATCGTCGGAGATGGCTTGGTTCCGTTTGGCGATCACCTCTTTGGTTTTCGGATGCAGCACATCAGCGGCTAGGACTCGCCCCAAGAGACGATCTTGCAGGGGAATCAGCACGCGATCGCCATCTGTCATCGCGGTTAGCTGGATGCCTCGGGTTGTCCCACAGTCCACTTCCCGGACAATCACATCCTGAGACACATCCACCAGACGTCGGGTCAGATACCCGGAGTCAGCCGTTCTTAGGGCGGTATCTACCAGTCCTTTGCGTGCCCCGTAACTGGAAATAATATATTCAGTAACGGTTAACCCTTCCCGGAAATTGGTCTTGATCGGCAGGTCAATAATTTCCCCTTGCGGATCAGCCATTAGACCCCGCATCCCGACCAATTGGCGCACCTGAGACAGGTTTCCTCTTGCCCCAGAAAACGCCATCATATAGACCGAATTCAAGGGATCAGTTGCCTTGAAGTTCACCACCACTTCATCTTTCAGGGCTTCCGACGTACTATTCCAGGTATCAATTACTTTCTGGAATCGTTCAACTTCGGTGATTTCCCCCCGACTGTAACGTGCTTCCGTGGCGCGAATCTGGGCTTCTGCCGCTTCTAGCATCTCACGCTTTTTCGGCGGAACCAGTAAGTCATCGACACTAATCGAAACCCCCGCTTTTGTGGCATAGCGGAATCCTAAATCTTTAAGTTGGTCAGCCATCTGAGCAGTCCGGGCGCTGCCATACTTAGTAAACGCCCAGGAAATCAGTTTTTTGAGCTGTCCTTTATCAACGACTCGATTGTAGAAAATCGTTTCTTTTTGTCCTTGGTCATTCGTCATTTGTCATTCGTCCTTGGTGATTCGTCCTTGGTGATTCGTCCTGGGTTTTGGTTCAGGTAATCATCAGAGCATCTTGAATCGCTTTGTTGTAAATAATCCGACCCGGCGTCGTGCGAACGTACTGCGAAATTAGTTCTCCATCAGCCGTTTCTCGGACTCGGCGGTCTTTGTAGACTTTCGTCACCATCCCATCTGAGGAGGTTTCTGAGGAAATCACCTGCTCATCATCCGACTTACCATTCTGTACCGTGCCATCAAAACGCACCCAGACGTAAGCATGTAACTCGACCTGCTTTTGTTCAAAGGCTCGGATTGCATCATCGAGAGAGGCAAAATAGCGATCCGCGCCTTTTGTGGCGTGGGGATTTTCGGCGGTGAGGTAATAGCAACCCAGCACCATATCCTGACTCGGTGCGACAATCGGACGTCCCGTCGCTGGAGAGAGAATATTATTGGACGCCAACATTAACAATCGGGCTTCGGCTTGGGATTCCAAAGACAGAGGAACGTGAACCGCCATCTGGTCACCGTCGAAGTCCGCGTTAAAGGCGGGACAGACCAAGGGGTGCAGTTGAATGGCGCGACCTTCAACCAAAATCGGTTCAAAGGATTGAATCCCTAAGCGGTGCAGCGTTGGCGCTCGGTTGAGCAAGACGGGATGACCAGCAATCACTTCTTCGAGGACGTCCCAAACGCTGGCGTCACCGCGCTGAATCAGTTTTTTGGCGGCTTTAATGTTATTGACTAACCCCTGACTAATCAGGCGATGGATCACAAAGGGTTGAAACAGTTCAATCGCCATTTCGCGGGGTAAACCGCACTGGTGAATTTTCAGATTCGGACCGACAACGATTACCGAACGTCCAGAGTAATCGACCCGTTTCCCCAAGAGGTTTTGGCGGAATCGACCCTGTTTCCCTTCAATAATGTCCGACAATGACTTTAATGCCCGATTATTCGCACCAACCACCGTGCGTCCTCGGCGTCCATTATCAATCAGCGCATCAACGGCTTCTTGCAACATCCGTTTTTCATTACGGACAATAATTTCTGGGGCGAGGATTTCCTGGAGGCGTGCTAAGCGATTATTGCGGTTGATCACCCGGCGATACAAGTCATTCAAGTCTGAAGTCGCAAAGCGTCCACCATCGAGCTGAACCATGGGACGCAAATCCGGTGGGATAACCGGAATCACCGTCAGCACCATCCACTCGGCTTGTGATCCGGTGGCGATAAAGTTATCAATCACCCGCAGTCGCTTAATCAGCTTTGCCCGCTTTTGACCTTTGGCGTTGCTGATGTCTTCGCGCAGTTTTTCGGCTTCGTCGTCTAAGTTGACATCTTGCAAGAGTCGTTGTAGAGCTTCTGCACCAATGCCCACTTCTACGCCATTGAGTTCGGAGTCTTCGCTGTAAAGTTGCTCCTCAATTTCCAGCCATTGGTCTTCAGTCAATAGCTGTTTATAGCTGAGATTTTCAGCATTCCCTGGACTCAGAACCACATAAGCATTGAAATAAACAATCTGCTCGACATCCCGCAACGGCATATCCAAGAGAATACTCAGATAACTGGGAATTCCTTTGAGATACCAGACATGCGCCACAGGAGCCGCCAGTTTAATGAACCCCATGCGATGTCGTCGTACCCGCGACTCCGTGACTTCCACGCCGCAGCGTTCACAAACAATCCCGCGATGACGAACTCGTTTGTATTTGCCGCAGTGACATTCCCAGTCTTTCGCTGGACCAAAAATCCGCTCACAGAACAACCCGTCCATTTCGGGTTTGAGCGTGCGATAGTTAATCGTTTCTGGTTTCGTCACTTCCCCTACAACTTGACCATTCGGTAGGGTACGTTCTCCCCATATACGGATGCGCTCCGGAGAGGCAATTCCAATTTTTACGTAGTCAAAGCGTTGTTCTTGTTGCTGTTTCATCTTCCAGGGTTTTTAGGGTTTCAGACGTGCCATGGCGCGTCTTGAATTTTGAATGGGTAGGGGCGGGTTTGACGACTATCGTGTTTTGTTCACCCAGATGTAACTCAACCCGCCTCGACTGGATGTAGAGACGTTGCATGCAACGTCTCTACATTATTCAACGAGAGAGACCTTATGTCTCTTCTTCTTCAAATTCCTCACTGCGGAGGGATTCATAAGTGGGTCGGCTGGGGGTACGACGGCGATCGCCATCTGCCATCAAATCGACTTCTAAATCACGGCTGGAGCCATCATCATCGGTTTCTACTTTGTGAACGGCAATATCCAGTCCCAAGGATTGAAGTTCTCGCATCAACACCTTAAAGGATTCTGGTGTACCGGGTCGCGGAATTGCCTTACCTTTGACAATGGCGTTGAGGGCTTCGTTACGACCCTGCATATCGTCTGATTTCACGGTGAGTAACTCTTGCAGGGTATAAGCCGCGCCAAAAGCCTCCAATGCCCAAACTTCCATTTCACCAAATCGCTGACCGCCCTGCTGCGCCTTACCACCCAACGGTTGCTGAGTAACCAGGGAATAAGGTCCAGTGGAACGAGCATGAATCTTATCATCGACCAAGTGAACCAGTTTTAACATGTAGGCGATACCGATTGTCACCGGACGATCAAAGGCTTCGCCCGTGCGACCATCAAATACCTGGATTTTGCCCGGATTCTCTGGATCAAATACCCAATCTTGCTGAGTTTCTTCCCGCGCTTGCTGAAGTTTACCGTGAACAGTCAGCCGGGATGCTTCTTCCCCATACATTTCATCAAAGGGAATCATTTTAAAGCGCAGGTCTAAGTTTTCACCCGCCCATCCCAGTAAACATTCAAAGACTTGACCAACATTCATCCGACTGGGAACGCCCAAGGGATTGAGAATAATGTCGAGGGGAGTGCCATCAGGAAGGTAGGGCATATCTTCCATCGGCAGAATCCGGGAAATAATTCCCTTATTGCCGTGACGACCTGCCATTTTATCACCCACCTGAATCTTGCGCTTCTGTGCCACATAGACGCGCACTACCATGTTGGCACCAGGGGGGAGTTCATCGCCTTGTTCACGGGTAAAGATGCGGACATCCACAACCCGACCTTTTTCACCATTGGGAACGCGCAAGGAATTGTCCCGCACATCCCGGGCTTTTTCTCCGAAAATTGCCCGGAGTAGCTTTTCTTCGGGGGGTTGGTCGGATTCGCCTTTGGGTGTCACTTTACCGACGAGAATATCTCCGGCTTCTACCCACGCCCCTATCCGAATAATCCCTTGTTCGTCGAGTTGGCGCAGCGAATCTTCCCCCACGTTGGGAATTTCACGGGTAATTTCTTCGGGTCCCAGCTTAGTTTGTCGGGCTTCAATTTCGTATTTTTCAATGTGAATGCTGGTGTACACATCATCCAACACCAGTCGTTCACTAATCAGGATGGCGTCTTCGTAGTTGTAGCCTTCCCAGGGCATATACGCCACCAGAATGTTCTGTCCTAATGCCAGTTCTCCCCCTTCCGTGGCGGAACCGTCAGCCAGGATTTGACCCGCTTCCACGTCATCCCCGTAAAAAACTAACGGACGCTGATTTAAGCAGGTGTCTTGGTTAGACCGCTGATATTTCTGGATTTCGTATTCAATGATTTCTGGTTCGCTGGTTTGGGCTGTCTCTGCACTGTCTCCCGGTAAGGCGGGGGTGCTGGGAGCGGTTTGGACGCGAATTTTGGTGGCATCCACATAAACGACTTCGCCAGCTTTCCGGGCGACAACCACCATGCCGGAATCTCGTGCGGCTTGGGCTTCCAACCCTGTACCCACCAAGGGGCGTTCTGGACGCAACAACGGGACGGCTTGCCGTTGCATGTTTGAACCCATCAGGGCGCGGTTGGCGTCATCATGTTCCAGGAAGGGAATGAGTGAGGTTGCCACGGAGATGATTTGCACCGGAGATACCGCCACAAAGTCTACCTGATCAGGGGTGGTGGTGGTGAATTCTTGGCGATAGCGCACGGGAACGGATTCGCCCATGATATAGCCATTTTCATCCATGGGGATGTCACCAGGAGCAACGCGCTTGTCGTCCTCTTGATCAGCGGTCATGTAAAGCGGCGCTTTGTCTTTGATCACCCGCCCGTTTTCCACTGGGTACGAAGGGGTTTCAATAAAACCGTAGGCGTTAACTCGCGCATGGGTGGCTAAGGAACCAATCAGTCCAGCGTTGGGTCCTTCTGGCGTCTCAATGGGACAAATCCGTCCATAGTGAGAGGGGTGAATATCCCGCACCGCAAACCCTGCCCGTTCCCGGGTTAAGCCACCGGGTCCTAGGGCAGATAAACGGCGTTTGTGGGTTAACTCAGCTAGGGGATTGGTCTGATCCATGAACTGGGAGAGCTGAGATGAGCCAAAGAATTCTTTAATCGCCGCGACTAGGGGTTTGGGGTTGACCAAGGAGGCGGGGGTTAGGGTATCGGAATCAGAAACGGTCATCCGTTCCCGAATAATCCGTTCTAAACGATTCAATCCTACCCGTACTTGGTTTTGCAGCAGTTCACCCACGGAACGGACGCGGCGGTTCCCCAAGTGGTCGATATCGTCGGTGTTGCCAATATCAAATTCCAGGTTGATCAGGTAATCGATCGCGCCCATAATATCTTGGGGTGTCAGCACGCGAATTGTGTCGGCAACATTTAAGCGCAATTTGCGGTTAATTTTGTAGCGACCGACACGACCGAGATCGTAACGTTTGGCGTCGAAAAAGCGTGAGTCTAATAACTGCTGACCCCCGCTTACTGTCGGCGGTTCACCGGGACGGAGCTTGCGATATAGCTCCATCAGGGCTTCTTCTTCACTGGGATTGCCTTCTTTGTCTAAGGTCTTTTGATAATAATCGGGGTGACGCAGGGCATCGATAATTTCGTTGTCCGAGAGTCCCAGGGCTTTTAAGAGAACTTGGGCAGAGAGTTTCCGGGTTTTGTCGATCCGAACCCAGACTAAATCATTTTTGTCGGTTTCAAATTTTAACCAAGCGCCTCGGTTGGGGATTAAAGACGCGGAGTAGGTACGGCGTCCGTTTTTGTCGATTTCCGACTTATAGTATACGCCGGGACTGCGGACAATTTGATTGACAATGACCCGCTCGGCACCATTAATAATAAACGTACCGCGATCGGTCATCAGGGGCAGATCGCCAATAAAGACTTCTTGCTCTTTAATCTCACCTGTCTCTTTGTTGATCAGGCGAGTGGGTACATACATTTGCACGGCATAAGTGCTGTCTCGCCGCTTGGCTTCATCCACATCATATTTCGGACGCTTGAGCTTATAGTCTTTGCCGACAAAGTGGAGTTCCAGCTTACCTGTGTAGTCACTAATCGGTGAGAAGCTGTCGAGTTCTTCAATTAACCCTGCTTCAAGAAACCAGCGAAAACTGGCTCGCTGAATTTCAACTAAGTCTGGTAATAGATAGGTGGGAGTTGTATAAGTTTGAGTCGTCATGCTTTTCCTTCTGGAGAGGGTGAATCAGCGTCAGGATGGGCTTCCCAGCCAAGTTTAGAGGCAGAATTTGCTCCTCTAGTCAGCAATCCTGAGCAATACGATAGTATGATTGGCTATATCCATTGGCGTAGATACCCGTCAGCGTCTAGCGCTGCCAAGCCGAGAATTTTTACCTCAAAGAAGCAATAAGAGAGTCTGAGGATGATAACGACTGTCTTAATAATCGGCGGGAGCGTTTTAATGATAATGATGATACAGGGCTTGATCTACAATGAGATAGAATCGGCGGCATCTTCTCCTCGTGCATCTTCTCCTCGTGGGCGGTTGGGCATCGATTAAGGATTGTTTCGGGGTAGGCAGTGATGGCGGGATAAAACTTGAGAAAATTTTATACATAGTAACTCTTCTTAATCAATTATGGCGCAAGCTGGCTGTTAAGGGGAGATGGGGAAGCAGGGGGAGCAATGTAGAGACGTAGCATGCTACGTCTGGGAGCTGGGGGAGCGATAGTGAAAAATTAATAGGTTGCCCTATTAATCCTCTTTTTTACCCCTTCCCTGAGCTGATCAAGTAGACTGGTTAACGGCTGGCGATCGCGAACTGGTGTTCTAGGCACCATCTACGCTCAGATTAAACAGCCGACAGGCATTCTGGGTGGTTTCTTGTGCCAAGGTTTCCAGGGGAATCTGCCGCAGTTTGGCAACACAATCGGCAACATGGTACACGTTAGCGGGTTCATTACGCTTTCCCCGTTTGGGTACGGGGGCGAGGAACGGACAATCTGTTTCAATCAGCAGGCGATCGCTTGGCACTAGGGCGGCTGATTCTTTGATGGCTGTGGCGTTTTTAAAGGTGACAATACCACTGAAGCTAATATAAAAGCCGAGATCCAAAAACCACTGAGTTTCTTCCGGCGTTCCCCCCCAACAATGCATCACACCCCGAATCGGTCCCACCTCTTGACAAAACTGCTTAACCTGATCACGGAGATCGGCGGCGGCGTCGCGACAGTGAATAATTACGGGTAAGTTAAGCTGATGGGCGATCGCAAGTTGTGCAGCGAATACCTGCTTTTGCTGGTCTTGGTTTTCAGCTTTGTAGAAATCTAACCCCATTTCCCCAATTGCCACAACTCTGGCATCAGAACCTGCTAAGGCGCGAATTTGATCCGCCATTTGGGGCGTCCATTTGTGGGCATCTAGAGGATGTAAGCCGACAGCAAAAGACAGTTCCGGGAATTGGTCTGCCAACGTTTGAATCCCTGAAAACTCTGAAGGTTCAACACAGGAATGAACGAGCCGCACGACGCCGACATCCCGCCAGCGATCGCGCACCGCTTCTCGATCAGACTCGAAGACATCGAAGTTGATATGAACATGGGTGTCTATCAACTGCATTGACATTGTGTGTGTCCTCTCCTGCTCAATTCTTATCCAAGACCAACCCAAGGAGCCAACATTTTTCCTAGCGTAGAGCTTATTTGGGAGTCAACAGACTTAGAATCGGGTGTCACTCACATCTTACACCCGTCTTACCGCCTAGGGGTTAAACCCTAGACTAAAAGCTCAAATCCGCTCAAACTTACTGGATAAGGGTTTGCGGGTGTTCACCCACCTCAGTCTCAGTGAGCTAACGGCAGAAATAACTGACTAGCTAAACTCTCCCCCAGCTCCCAGACGTAGCATGCTGCGTCTCTACATTGCTCCCCCAGATTCAAGGGAATGTACCAAACTGCTCAAGTCTTCCGCCACGCTGCCCCCACGCTATCCTAGGATGCCTCTGTCGTTTCAGCCGTCGATGTTTCAGGTGATGGGGGATTCAGTTGAGTCTGTACCTTCTTGAGCTGCTTTACCAAACGGGACTTCTTACGAGAACCATTGTTACTGTGCAGGACGCCCCGCTTCACCGCTTTGTCTATCTTAGAGTAAGCAGCAGACATGCGATTTTTGACATCCTGCAACGATTCAGGACTTGGCTGACGGGCGTAATCCTCGACAGCCTCAAAATATTTTTTCATCAGCGTTCTCACCGCTGATTTATAGGTTTTATTGCGAACTCGGTTTCGTTCAGCGATTTGGATACGTTTAAGAGCAGACTTACTATTAGCCACAGAAATCTTCCGGAAAACTAAGGTTTGAGATTCTAATTTACAAAATACCAGAACAACTACTATAACATCTATGTCAAAAGTGTCGCGAGTCCAGAAAAATCCAGGTAAGCTAGAGAAGAGAGTCTAGGGAAGGACGGACTCCCGGTCAGGGAAATATCTGTTTCTATCCTAGTCTCCCACGGATAATACCTCATGATAGGCACTCCGACTCCATGCTGCGAATAATCACTCAGCAGGCTGAGGCAAAAAATGAACTGCGGCGGATCTGCGATCGCACCTCCCACGATGGAATCATGCACAAAGAGGCGACGGTGCGAGAAGTCTTGCAGACGGTAAAACGCCAAGGGGATAAAGCCCTCTTGCACTATACCGAAGAATTCGATCATCAACGTTTAACCCCTGACCAACTGCGTGTCAGTGGCTCAGAACTGGATGCTGCCTACCAGCAAGTATCCAAGGAACTCTTGGATGCGATTCAGTTGGCAGCACAGCAGATTGAAGCCTTTCACCGACAGCGCGTTCCCAAATCTTGGGTGCAGTTTGGCGATAATGAGGTGGTTCTGGGCAAACGCTACACGCCAGTGGATCGAGCCGGACTCTATATTCCTGGCGGTCGAGCCGCTTACCCAAGTACGGTGTTAATGAATGCGATTCCGGCAAAAGTGGCAAAAGTGCCTCAAGTCGTTATGGTCACACCACCGGGCTTGGAGAAAAAGATTAATCCAGCCGTCCTCGTCGCTGCTCAAGAAGCGGGTGTGAGCAACATTTACCGCGTCGGCGGCGCCCAAGCGATCGCGGCGTTAGCTCATGGCACCGAAACCATTCCCAAAGTGGATGTAATTACTGGTCCAGGGAATATCTACGTCACCCTGGCAAAGAAACTCATCTACGGGACTGTGGGCATTGATTCCCTTGCCGGTCCTTCTGAGGTACTAATTATTGCCGATAGTCACGCCAATCCTGTTTATGTCGCTGCCGATTTATTAGCACAGGCAGAACATGATCCCCTAGCAGCAGCAATTCTGATCACGACAGACTCGACATTGGCAAAAAACGTCCAAGCCGAAGTCAAACACCAACTACAGGATCATCCCCGACGCGAACTCACCGAAAAAGCGATCGCGCATTATGGCTTGATTGTCGTCGTCGATTCCCTGGAAACAGCCGCCGAACTCTCTAATGAATTTGCCCCCGAACACTTAGAACTAGAAATTACTGAACCTTGGGACTTACTCAACCAAATCCGCCATGCGGGTGCCATCTTCCTGGGAACATCCACCCCAGAAGCCGTTGGTGATTATATCGCCGGACCCAATCACACCTTACCCACCTCTGGTGCTGCCCGCTACGCTTCGGCGTTAGGTGTAGAGACATTCATGAAGCACTCGAGTCTAATTCAATATTCCTCAACCGCCCTGAATAAAATGGCAGGAGCGATTCAGGTGTTGGCACAAGCCGAAGGATTACCTTCTCATGCCGATTCGGTGCGCTTACGCACCTTTGGTGATCGACATTCGGATTGAGACAGAGTAGGGGGAGCAGGGGGAGCTGGGGAAGC
>CAKZMA010000679.1 GCA_937127375.1 uncultured Coleofasciculus sp.
GATTCTGGGACATTGGCTAAACATCTCCTGATCGGTGAAATGCTGAATTTAAAGCTATCTTAAGCTAAGTTAGGCAGAATCTTCAGTGAAATTTCATGAATATTCAACGTTGGATTGCGCGGCGGGAACCCAATTGGAAGCGGTTGGATACTCTGTTGCGGCAAGTGGAAAAAAAAGGGTTAAAGTCATTACATGCGGGGGAAATCCGGGAACTGGCAAGTTTATATCGTTCGGTATCGGCGGATTTAGCCCGGGCAAGAACCAACCAGGTGGGAACGATCCTGGTGCAAGATTTACAACGGTTGACTTCTCGCGGCTATAACCAAATTTATCAAGGATCTCGACGTCAGGAATGGCAAGCGGTGTGGCAGTTTTGCCGTCGGGGGTTTCCAGAGATGGTGCAGCGCACCTGGGGTTACACCGCCATCGCCACAGGGATTTTTTTAGGGGCGGCGCTGGTGGCGTGGTGGTTGGCTTGGACTGATCCGGTATTCATGTCCCTGGTGGTTCCGGATCATTTGATCGAGAAGGTGCGCGATCGCGGAGAATTATGGATGGGTTCGATTGTGGGCATTGAACCCTTAGCCTCTAGCAATATTATGATTAACAATATCCGTGTCTCCTTTGGCGCGGTTGCGGGTGGCATTACGGCGGGTGCTTATACGATCTTCCTGATGGCATTCAACGGATTGCATATTGGTGCTGTCGCCACCTTAGTCGGTCAAAATAATTTGGCGTATCCCTTCTGGGCGTTTGTCTTCCCCCATGGTTCCCTGGAACTTCCCGCCATTTTCCTCGCCGGGGGTGCTGGCTTGTTAATCGGTCGAGGAATTCTGTTTCCTGGACACTATCGTCGGGTGGATGCGATTAAAGTGTATGGGTCTCAAGCCGCCCAATTAGTCTTTGGCATTGTGCCGATGCTAATTATTGCTGGGATCATTGAAGGTTTTTTCTCACCGAGTCCTCTGGTTCCAGATTTGATGAAATATGTGGCTGGTGTGGGACTGTTTACCCTTTTAGTTCTCTACTGTACTCGTCCCCTTCAGTCATAATCCATCTTAAAATAAGGAATTAGTAATTGTAACGGCATAATTTATGGCTTACTTCTGGTATAAGGCATTTCACTTAATTGGCATTGTTGTCTGGTTTGCTGGGTTATTCTACCTGGTGCGTCTTTTTGTCTATCACGCAGAAGCTTCTCAGGAAGCAGAACCCGCGCAAACGATTCTGAAAAATCAATACCAAATCATGGAGAAACGGCTCTACAACATCATTACCACACCGGGAATGGTGGTGACGGTTGCCATGGCAATTGGTCTACTCACGACTGAACCAGAGGTTTTAAAATCCGGTTGGATGCACGCGAAGCTGGGGTTCGTCTTAGTCTTGCTGGCGTATCATTTTTACTGTGGTCGGTTGATGCGACGGTTAGCCTCTGGAGACTGTCAATGGACGGGTCAGCAGTTCCGCGCCCTCAATGAAGCCCCCACTGTCCTACTCGTGGCGATTGTTTTACTGGCTGTATTTAAGAATAGTTTACCCACGGATATTACTGCTTGGGGCATCTTTGCTCTGGTGATTGCGATGGCAGCATCAATTCAACTATACGCGAAAAAACGGAAGCGGGATAAGGAAAAACGTCTGGCAGAAGCCTCCTCAGCCACCAGCGACGAGATGACTAAACAGGTATCGGCTTAAAGGATCATTTCAGTAACACTCTTCTATAGCAGGATACATATCGCTAAGGACAAACCAACTGTGGTAGAGACGTTCTGCCGGAACGTCTCTTCTAGTTAAGAAGAGTAAACATTGGGATTAACAATTCCTGATCTTTTGTGGAAAACTAACGAGTTTCTGTGGAAAAGTAGCAATATCTGTGGAAAAGTCAGGCTTTTTCCAGGGCTTCTGAGGGGTTAAAAGGTAATCCGATCCGACTCGTAAGCTGGAGGTTCGACATGAATCAACACGCGCACTGGATTAAAGCGTTCTTCTAATCGATCCTCCACAGCCTCGGTAATTTGGTGGGCGGTTTCCACGTCTTTAGCATCAACAATCAGATGCATTTCAATGAAGACTTGACGCCCCAAGACGCCACGAGAGGCGATATCATGGCAGTTGATGACTCCAGGAACTTGGATAACAATCCCTTGAATTGCTTCGGGTGCGATCGCGACTTTATCGACTAACCAGGGTAAGTTATCGGTTAACACTTCCCAGCCACTGCGAAAGACTAACAGGGCGACAGGAAAGGCAAGAATCACATCTAACCATTGGAGTTGGGGCAGATTCCACACTCGTCCTTGCCAGATACCAATCAATCCCGCTAAAACTGTAATCGTGACCCAGACATCACTCATCGTGTGTTGAGCATCCGCTATCAAAATCGCACTTCCCACCCGCTTCCCCACATTTCTTTCATAGAAGGTGACGAAAATGTTCACGCCTAAGACAATCACCAGTAACCACAACTCCAACCCAGAAATTGTGATTGGTGTCAAACCATCCATAATCCTCTCGATGGTGCCTTTGAGAATTTCCAAACAAGCAATGCCTAAAAACGCCGCAATCCCCAAAGCGCCTACGGCTTCAAACTTCTGATGACCATAGGGATGTTCGCGATCGGGATGAGGAGACGAAAATCGATTCGCCACTAAACCCAAAACATTATTGGCACTATCGGTGACACTGTGTAACGCATCAGCTTGTAAGCTCAAAGACCCGGTTAAAATGCCGACAATGGCTTTCAATGCCATCACGAATACATTCAACAGCAGGGTAATCAGCAAAACCTTGCGAACTTCAGCACGTTTGTCGGCTGGCATTATGGTTGCCCCTCGATAAGGAATTTCCCCTATCCTTAGTTTAGTCAGGAAAATGACTCAAACCCTTGTCCTTTAATGCTTTTAATTCTCTAAGCTCCCTAAATTTTTGTCGGCTTCTTGAGAGTTTTTCTAGGAATTGTGTGCCAAAACGTCTCATTCTTTGGTAGATTTTCGGAGGGACTCAATTACCATCTTCTATCAGTAAGCGCTCGTTATTAAGATTTATTGCTCATGGTTCCAGCTCAACTCACTCTTAATCTGGCTCAAGGGTCTGTATCATTCAAATTTACGCCGGAAGCTGCCCAAAATTTACAAAAGGCACTCGCCCAACTTGTACAAACTTTAAAAGCTACGGCTCAAGCCCCAGGCAGTACCAGCAAGCCTAGTCCGCAAAAACCAATAGAGTACCAATATACTGGGGATGTTTTCTTGGAAATTTTCTGCAATCCCAATATTTACCCCAGTCCCTTTGCGGCTAAAGTTCTGATCACACTGCGGGATGAACGCATCCGTTTGAGTACGGAAGCTGAACTGACTCGGGTGATTGAGGATGTCAATCAGTATCTAGAGCAAGTTGGATGACGAGTTCAGGCAGGACAGCTTTACATATTGTAAAATAGGCAAGGGTTTTAGATCTTAGTCCGAATTTTAGGGCTTAAGGGGCTTTCCCAGCAGAATATGCCCGTGCCAAGTACAAAATTATGAGTTCTAACAATATCCAAGACGTTTTACAAACTGGCTTTCGTGTATCGTTGGGGGCTACCACTTCCCTGATCGAAAGCCTCCAGGATCAGCAAAAGCGGGAAGAAAATCTGTCCTTGCTCAACTTAGACTTCAACCAACAGGTTGCTGAGTTCTCGAAAAAAGGCGAGAAAACCGAGCAAGAGGCTCAACGCTTGATTGGACAGATGTTCAGCCAAATGAACCAACCAACAGACTCAGCTACACCATCAACATCTGGCGATAGCGGTTCAACCCCACCAACGGGAACCACGTCTAGAAGTACCCAACAAGAACTTGAAGAACTGACGGTGCAAATTGCTCTGATCCGCACTGAGTTGGAGCAGATGCGTAATCCCGACTCGAACCAATAATAAGTAGGGGCTGCTGAATCAGTCTTGCTGTGGCGTTAGGAAGCAGGGGGAGCAGGGGGAGC
>CAKZMA010000680.1 GCA_937127375.1 uncultured Coleofasciculus sp.
ACCAGCCTTATCGAACCGTTCTTTGCGCCTTAGTAGCCGTTGCATGGCTCTCTCTTACCAGCTGTACGAGAAACTCCACAGCCACTAAAGTGCCAACAGCTCAATCCGACACTTTGAGCGTTTCAACAACAAATTCGCCTCCTTCAATTACCAGGGAGGCTGAATCCAAAACTTCAATCGCTAAAAATACGGTAAATTCCCGTTCCCCCAAACAAAACATGCAACGCTATCAACAAAATATTCCCATCGTTACAACAGCAGATCTCCACCCTAGATTTAATATTCCCATCGCTATACCAACCTATCTCCCCTCTGGATTTTATCTGAGGGAATTTCATGCGTTTGACCTCGGATACGTGGGACAAGACGCTTTTCATTACTCAATTACCTATGAAGAAGTAGACAATTATAGCTGTTTAGAAATCTCTTCGGGTAGTTATGGTACGTCGTTTGAATATTTAGGGCTATCAGAAACTTCGGTGAAGCTTTCTCTGGGTGAAGTTACTGTTTATTCCGGTAATGTGGAGGGCAAACCGATGATCATTGCTCTTGACTTGGGGAAACAGATTGGTCTGCCCTCCAGCAATTATGGAATGACGCTGATTTCCGGTTATGACAGTTCTGGTGGTGGCGAATGCAACCCTGTAAGCATGGAAGAATTTATTCAGGTATTGCAATCACTGAAGCCGCTAAAATGAACTTTCTGATGTCACTCCGTCAGAACCCGAACAAACCTGATCAAAATAGTTGAGTTATTCCGATGAAAAATCTAACAGTTTTTTGGGCAACAATTACAGTTTATGTATCGGTTTTAAGCTTGCCAGCTCAAGCAGCAAGGATTGGTCAAGGAAGAGAGACAACTCAGAATCCTATCAATGTGAATAATACCCTCAATAACCAGGTTAATGGTATGCCGTTAACTGAAATTGCCGACTCCACTTCTGAAGCAGCCGATCCTTTTGAGTTGATGCAATCAGAAGGCTTTGGAGAATTAAAACTCAATTTGACAGCCTCACAAGTCTTAGAAATATTGGGAAGTCCAGAAACGAAAGGCGAGACTGTGCTATGGGGCGCGGATGGACTTTATCATCAAGACTGGTACTATCCTCAACAAGGGATTACTTTAAACATGGCTTCAGAAACATCAGGAGAAAGACAGACAGTTTTTTATATTACGTTAACGTCACCTTCAACGCTTAAAACTCAGCGTGGGATAGGGATTGGGGAGTCCTACATTGAGGTAATGCAAGCGTATAAGGATCAGGAAGATCGAGAGATGTCTATTCCCTATGAATCTTTCATAGCTGGGTCGATTTATGGGGGTCTAATTTTCTCATTTCAAGATGGTACTGTCAATCAAATTTTTCTAGGTGCTGCAGCGGACTAACTCTTAGGTTAGTGGTCAAAAAAAATAATCTAATACTTTTTTGTTAAGTGGGTAAAAAAAACAATGAAGGAACAAATACCTTACATTACACTCGCGATCGCGCTCGGCATAATTCCTCATTTTGCTTATGCACAAGCTCAATCCTATCCAACCGATGAAGAACTCCAAAAATTGATGCCGGACTTTCAGAGTCAAGTTAACTACTGGAATCAATACGAAGAACCTGAACGTCAGAGCGAAGCCAAGACTTTTGCCGAAAATTGGTCACGCCGCGATCCAAGCATCGCTCCTTTTCTGGGACAATGGACAGCGATTGAAGAAACAATGAATATTTATCCTTCAACAACAGCGGGTCAGGCTTGTATTATTCACACATCGGAGCCTGAAGTTAGCTTTAGTTTAGGCAATGTTTTAAATCAGCAAATTTACACTGACGCAGGTCAAGTCATCATTCAGCAAGGAAACTATGCGGGAGTTGCCTGGAGCAATGAAAATGGAACAGGCATTTATGTTTATCGTTTGATTGCACCGATTGAAGTGCCAACTCGTGAATCTTTTAGTTATTGGGACAATGGCTCTAGCGTACTTGAACAATTTAACGCAGCAGGCTGTATTGCCCAAGCGACTAATTTTTGATTTTTGACAACTTTAACAAAATATGAAAAAAACATCAATATTGATTAATGTTCTCCCTGTTTTGAGTTTAATCATAAGCTCCTGCACGACTCAAACACCTACTTCAACTCCAACGTTAAGTAGCCCATTGAAAACAGAAGAAAGTAAGGATGATTCTTCTTCCAGTTTCGATAGTAACACCCAAGCACAAGCCTTGAGCGACCCTCTACAGGACACAGACGAGGTAAAAATAGGAGAAATTCAGTATCTCTTATCTCTGGAGTTTAGACTACGATGGTGATAAGAGGACACGACAATGCCGTGTCCCTACCACAGCTTAGGGATAATTGATTGGGTAGGGGCACGATAATATCGTGCCCTGATCTAGTTTCCTCCCAGGTTCCCAGGCATCATTTATCATGGGTTAGTCTAAACACCAGTAATACTCAATCATCCAATCTAGAAATTAATGGTAATGGCAATGAATTATATGTTGATGATCGCTGTCTTCCTAACCAAACCCTCGACCGGATAGACAGCTTCCACGTTACCTACACATCCAAGTTTATCGCTCAAGGTCAAAGGTATTGGCTATCAGCAGCAACCTATCAAGATGGTGCATCAATTTTTTGTATATCTAGACCCAATTTTGCTGAAGCGCAACGATTAAATATAAGTGAATTTGACTATCAATTTGTTGAGAATATCGTCAGGGATGAAAACAGCGATACCGTTTTTATTGTTACCATCAGGGAAGGACAAAATTATCCTGTACCCCTGACAGATTACAGCTTGAATTTAAGTAACCCTGAAAGACCAATAGTGACCCGACTTGGTACTCGATAGATAATACAGCAGTAGACACATCTATTAGGACAAACGAGCTGTTGTTCCTGACGTTCCGCCGGAACGTCATAGAGACGTACCATGGTACGTCTCTACAGCCGGAATAATCTAAGACGCTGCCTTAGCTGCTGTACGCTGGCGACGACGCCCTACCCGTTTTACGGGTGCTTCCTCTGGAGTTTGTAGTAAGAATACTACGAGAGGACGACTTTGCAGTTCGC
>CAKZMA010000681.1 GCA_937127375.1 uncultured Coleofasciculus sp.
ACTAGAGTGTTATCTAAGTCGGTTATGAATAAAAATGCAGTCATCACAATCTCGCTGATGATTAGAGTTTGCATCTGCATTATTTCGCATCAGCGTGGGATTAGCCAAATCAAGCAATGTTAACGCTGTCCTTTGCGTACCATATTCAATCCATACAAGTACAGTTCAGCCACCGCATAGACACGAGGCGGTGGATCATTGGGACGAGAACGTTCGGTGAGAATACAATATTCTATCATATCCCTGATAGTTTCAGTTAATTTGTTATCCTCCACTTTCCAAATTTCCGCTAGTCTTTCTTCATCAATCGGAGAACGTTCAGTTCGTAATCTGTCCAGATAGACTTGAAGTTCAGGATACTCGTTGCGGACTTCATCAACACGTTGCTCTGAAACATAGGGAAAAGAATCAATCAAAGCTTTGGGGCGCAAGACTATCTCTTTACTATACTCTGTCGAGAAATCTTTTTCCCGTTTAACTGCTTCTTGTAACAATAAGACTAAACTTCTCGGAAAACAGTTCTTTTGACCGTCAGCAATACGAGTCCGCACCCAATTATAAGTATACGCTTTTTTCGTCCGCCCCATCCGCTCACCCCATAGAGGATACAAGCTAGTCCGAAGTTGTTCTAGCTCAATGGCATTTAATCGTTCCACTGTTACCCCCAATTTTTGCTCCAAAAATTGGCTAAGAGTAGCCGAACTGGTTAAAGCTTGGCGTAGCACAAGTCTCCACAGATCAGCCTCATCCCAACGGAGTTGGAGTGACCGCCCAGTGTAATGTCCTTTGTTGGTAAAATTAAGTTGATTCCAAATATCTTCCCGTAAAAATATTTTAGGGACAATACATCTGAGACTTGTCCCACTCTCCAGCCACCAAGCCAGTAACGCTTCAAGTGCTTGTTTGCGACGAACATAGTCTTTTTGAGTCGAACCAAAACCAGCATCTAACTCATCATAAAGTAGCCATACGACCTCTTTATTCTCTTGCAACCAACGGTCAATTGCTCGTAGTTCATCAGCCGCTTGCGACCTAGCTTGTGGAGATTGAGTGCGATGGACTAACCACTCAACAATTGGGGAATGGGGAGGGTTTTCTTGGGCTACTAATGCAACTAACTGTTGATCTGATTCAGGGAGTGAACGTAATTCTGGTATCGAATAACACAGTTGCAACAGAGCATAGTTTAGCCAAAAAATTGACCAACTGTTTTCACCCACTTGCTGCTCATAACTCTCTAAATCATTACTTTCTAAGATGGGACCAGGTAATCTCGGTTGACCATGGGCGGCTAAAAACTTAACATTATTTAAGTTAACCTCAGAATGGGCTAATTCTTTCGCTTTTTGTGATTGTTCGACAAACAGACGAAACAGCAAGCTTTTTCCAGTTCCTTTAGCCCCCCGAATTAACCAGTTTTTGTTGCTTAAAAATCGGGGAAAATCTTCAGTGCGGTGAAATATATTTGGGATATTATCCGCTTCTATTTCTTGGGCAGTTGCTGCATCAAAGCTTAATTCATTTAAAATGGATTCACGTTTTTCTGAAGTTTCATCTTTTTCCAGTTCCGGCTTGACATCAGGTAAACTTGCATCAATAGCATCAGCAATTGGCAAATAATCATTCAGTAAACTTCTAGGAATATCAATTAAACTGGATAAAGTTGTAATGCTGGGATTATAGGGAATTTCGTAGTAAAGTTCTCCAACAGTTGTCTCACTCGGTAAACCCCAGTTTTCCTCAATCCAATCTTCCACCCTAGTGATCCAAGTTTGACGCTGTTCTGGTGCAACTAGAGGCATAGGCGTAAGCAGAAAGCGAAGATCAGGTTTTCCTTGATAGTCACGGTGTTTCCGCACCCCTTTTACAACCCAGCGTAATCCTTCAAAACTCTGGTCGGTGGGTGAAAAGCACAGGATACCCGTATCAGCGAGATCAAAAAGTGCGATCGCGCTGGTATCATTAAATCCAGGACGTGCATCAACCAAAATAACATCTGGGTTTAACTGAGTTTTGATATCTTCTATAAGCTGATTAACTGGATTGGTTTCACCTTGATAGAACTTTTCTAGAGTGTGTCGATCCAGATCAGCTAACCGATGAATATAATTTTCATTATACTCTCCCACTGGCACTAAAAACAGTTCACCACGAGTGGGTAAATTGATGGGGTAGATACAACTCTCAATCTGGGGAATATTCTGATCAGGAGTCAAATAGCGTTGGTGCAAGTAATCCAGGACTCCGTAGGTTTCTCCGTTAAACGTTTCTGTATTTGAGCGGAACATAATCGAAATTCCCGGCGCTTCTAGGTCAAAATCGACCATAACAACTCGACGATTACGCCTTGCCAATATACTGGCGACTAAGCCTAGAGCAGTAGAACGTCCTACACCTCCCTTGAATGAGTAAAACGTAACAATCAAAGGACGCTTAGGACTATCTTCATCGATCTGAATCGGTTGGTCAGATTCTGGAGCCATTAAGATGTCTGACCACAGGGGTAATTGGATAGTAGCTGAAGGTTTTTCTGTTGCTTCTTGGGGAGTTAACAACTCATAGCCAGCAATGGGATATTGACCAAGATTAGTATTAATAGTCTCTAAAAAAGAATCAATCTTTTGTTCGCGCCATTCTAAGGGATAGTTTGCAAACAAATGAGTAGTCACTCTAATTTTCAGCCCTCCTAGTGAAGTTGGCTTTATTTTTACCTGTGCATCGGGATCTTCAGATTTTAAAGAATTAATAATATGGTCTTCAATCTGTTGAGAAAATTGAGTTGAATGGGTCATGACGTCTCCCCTTGTTGATCTAAAATAAACCGATGCAATACTTTAATAGCTTTGATAAAGCGTTGACTCTCCTGCTCATCTCCAATTTTATCTGAATAGCGTAAGGAATCATTACGCCAAATGCCTGAAACTGTATTCCAGGCATCTCGATAACGATTAGTGCGGTCTAATTCTATCGCACGTTGTAATGCAGGTACACTTTCCAGTAACTTGCTCAGACTATGTAATTGTGAACCAGATAGTCCCCGTTTAAATACACGAGTATCTTTAAAGTTAGTTTTTCCTTCCCTGTCACAAATAAGAGATTTGAGAGAGCATTCAATGGCATAGCCCCCCAAATAAATAGAACCTGTCCAACGCCCTTGGTCATTTAACACTTGAGCATCTTCAAACCGACGCCGAGAAGCACCAAGCTGGCAACGTCTATCATAAGTATCGGGCAAGTAATAGTCCTCCGATATGATTGAGCCATATTTTCCTAGCGAATAAGGACTATTTTAGGACTATTCTATTTCCGGTGGCAAGGGTGGTATCAAAGGTTCTAATTGAGTAATCAGCGTGGGAATATCTGACGTCACTACAGACCAAATTCGTTCTTGCCTAATCTCTTCATACTGATGGGCAATAACATTCCGTTGTCCGATAATATCACTCCAGGGGATTTCCGGATGTGCTTGACGGAAATTATCTGACATTCGTCTCGCCGCTTCGCCTAGAATCTCTAACTGTCGCTCAACGGCACTCTGAAGCAATATACTCTCTAGATAAGCTTCATAAGATAAATCACCTGTTTTGTACTTAGAATTTCATAACGCCGGAAAGGATTACGTAAACACTCCTTTTCCACGAAATCAACCTCCCGACTAAACATCGTTTTCAGTTCTTTTTTCATCTTAATGATGTCCCACAGACTCCATTTAGCCTCCGGCGCAAAACTGACCAGTACATCGACATCACTATCGGGGCGAAAATCATCTCGTAAGATAGAACCAAATAGGGCAAACTCAGTAATTTTCCAGCGCTGGCAAAACGCAGCAATCTCGTCCCTAGATACCTCAACCTTTGGGCTAATTGTCGTCATATTGTTTGTAGTAAGGGCTTTAGCCTTATATTTTATTAGCGTTATACTCACATATTAAACCTTGATCAGCCAGCCCAAAAACCTGCAATATTTTTGAGTAATGCTGCGGCAAAATCATTGAACAATGGTGCGTTACGCTACCCTACCCTACCCTTCGGGAACGCTTCGCGAACGGGAACGCTGCGCGAACGCTAACGCTGCACGAACGCTAACGCACGATGGCGGCGTGGCACAGCTAAAATGGTGGAATAGATTTGACCATTGAATCGGGCGCAAGTCTTTGCGCCCCTACGTCTCCGGGCGTAATTCTAATTCATCGAATTAAGTGTGCCACGCCACTACCTTGAAAAAAGAGCGATCGCGTAATAAAAAGCGCAGTCTAATAAAGGGCGCACGTCGGTGCGCCCCTACAATGTTTATCCATCTTGTTTAATCGGCTATTTGTTAGTTTTATGCATTCTTGAATTTAGCTAAATTCAGCTATAAAGGTATACGCATCCAACTCAACTGATTTAAGCAATTTGTTCCAGGCATCGGTGACATCTTGATCATCGGGACGTTCACGTCGTAGTTCCATTAAAGTATCTACAGTCTCGTACCAAATTCGTTCTTTAGTGTAGAAAGCCAAACGTTCTTCCAGAGTTGCCTGGGTGAGAAAACGTTTATCAAAGGGATTAAATGGGACTCGTTTAATAGCTCCACCCATAAAAATATCACCTGAAGCATCAGGCGGATCGCATATTATTCGTAACCACCAGTGATATTGTTGACCAATTTTTAAGGGAGGAAGTAGTGGGGGACGGGTAGCCAAACCAGGAAGTGTTAAGCTGATAATACCTGGAGTGCCTACTGCTATTTGGATGTCATCACCATGGGAAGTTATTTCTGTGTAATGAGTAAAGGCATACTTAGCGGAATAAACTTCTTCCCTATTAGTATTCATCAACACAAATTCTATTCCCCAAGCGAATGTCTTTGGTATATACCCAAATAAAGTTGGATACTCAGCTACTGTTGTACCGATTCCGGACAGTGGAACTAAGGTTGTCGCAGGAGTTCCGCGAGGGACAACACAACCACCACACGGTCCTACGCCTTCTCGATTACTGGGAAGTGAAGTATCTTGTGAATCAGTCGCAGGTATAACTTCCCATTGCTCAGGAATCAGGCTGCTAAGTGGCGGAGGTTCAGACTGTGCTTGTACCTTAACTGGTAATTTGATAGCTAACCCCAAGGTTAAAACTAAAGTCAGTAAAACTAAGACGACTATGCGGAAGCGGGGTAAGCGGGGTAAGCTAGTTAGAATCGACATATTTATCTTATTTTTGTTGTATTTTATACCTATCGATGCAAATGTGCTAGCACTCAATCAATCTTGAATAGCCCGTTAAGGCTGAACTTTAAAATAGGTGAACACAATTAAACCGTCACCCCTTCTAATTCCTCATCCGTCAACTCATACAACGCCTGCAACTTCTGTAACTTC
>CAKZMA010000682.1 GCA_937127375.1 uncultured Coleofasciculus sp.
TTATCAATAACGATAACTTCCCAGCGCATCGATTCTGTACCTGTTTGGCGGCGCAGTTGTTCTAATACTTCGGGGATTCGGCTTCCGCCATTATACGTGGGAATCGCGACGGTGAAGATGAGAGACATAACAAGTCAAACGTTAAAGGTCAAAAGTCAAATGTCACTTTTGCCTAGTTGAGAAGACAATCGGTTTAAGTGTTTGTAGTTAGTGTTGAGGCACTGATGGCGCTAAATCGCTTACTACGAACGTTTAAGGTTTTTTAGAGATGCCCCTGTCCTGGATTCTGCTCCTAACTGAATAGTAGCGGAATTCGGGAGAGATTTTCCTAAAACTTTAATGAAGATTTTTTACGAAACCTGTTCAATGTACCGATTGCGGTTCCGGCAAATTTACCGCCTCCTTTTTCTCAAAGGTGAGGGCGTTATCCACACAATGAACGAGGATTGTATCTCCCGCCCCAAATGTATTTTCCAATAACTTGGTGGCAATTGGGTTTTCGAGTTGCCGTTGGATTGCCCGTTTCAGAGGACGCGCCCCATAGACGGGATCATACCCGACATTCACCACATAGTCTTGCGCCGTCGATGACAGTTCAATGGAGATTTTCTGATCCGCTAACAACCGTTCAATCCGTTTGAGTTGAATCTCGACAATTTGCCGCAGTTCCTTGCGCGTCAGGGTATGGAAGATGATGATATCATCGACACGGTTGACGAATTCGGGGCGAAATTGCTTTCTTAATGCATCGGTGACTCGCTTCCGCATCTCCTCATATTGGGCATCATCTCCCGCTACATTCAGGATATGATCACTGCCAATATTACTGGTCATGACAATAATCGTATTGCGGAAATCCACGGTTCGCCCTTGGGAGTCGGTGATGCGTCCGTCGTCAAGGACTTGTAATAAAATGTTAAATACATCTCGGTGTGCTTTTTCCACTTCATCCAGCAATACCACCGAGTAAGGGCGGCGGCGAATGGCTTCGGTGAGTTGTCCCCCTTCTTCATAACCCACATATCCGGGAGGCGCACCCACCAAGCGGGAAACGGCGTGTTTCTCCATATACTCGGACATATCAATCCGGACTAAAGCCTCCTCACTGTCAAAAAGGAACTGTGCCAACGCCCGCGCCAATTCCGTTTTACCCACCCCTGTGGGTCCCAAGAAGAGGAATGAACCGATGGGGCGTCCGGGATCTTTCATTCCCGCCCTAGCGCGACGAATGGCGGCGGCGACGGCTTCTACGGCTTCCCCTTGTCCAATCACCCGTTTGTGCAAATGTCCTTCTAGCTGCAACAGTTTCTGGCGTTCCGACTCCAGCAGCCGTTTTACGGGAATCCCTGTCCACTTGGCGACAATTTCGGCAATATCGGCTTCGGTGACTTGTTCCCGGAGTAAGGCGGAACCCTTTGCTTGGAGTTCCAGCATCATCGTCTCTTTTGCCTCGCGATCGTGCTGGAGTACTTCTAATTGTCCATACTTAAGCTGGGCAGCTTGGTTTAGGTCATAGGCGCGTTCAGCCTGCTCAATTTTAACCCGGAGTTGGTCTTCTTCTTTTTTCAGGTCGTTAATTTCTTCTAAAAGTTGTTTTTCCGATTGCCATTGTCCGTTAAGCTGTTGGTGATTGGTTTCGAGTTGCTCAATTTCTTGCTCTATCCGGTCTAACCGTTCCTGAGACGACTGATAGGCACTACTAACGGCGGCGACACCCTGACGCTGACTTTCGGCTTCTAGGGATAGCTTTTCCATCTTTAGCTGCATCAGCCTGCGATCAATCGCTTCGAGTTCCACGGGTTTGGAGGTAATCTCCATTTTCAGCTTAGCGGCGGCTTCATCAACTAAATCAATGGCTTTATCGGGTAAGAAGCGATCGCTAATATACCGATTCGATAGCGTCGCGGCGGCGACTAAGGCGGAGTCGGTAATGGTTACATTATGGTGAACTTCGTAGCGTTCTTTAAGTCCCCGTAAAATAGAAATAGTATTGTCCACCGTCGGCTGTCGCACCAGTACCTGTTGAAACCGTCGTTCCAAGGCGGCGTCTTTTTCAATATGCTTGCGGTACTCATCTAAAGTTGTCGCCCCAATACAGCGCAATTCGCCTCGCGCTAGCATGGGTTTGAGTAAATTCCCGGCATCCATTGTCCCTTGACCTGATCCGGTACCGACAACGGTGTGCAATTCATCAATAAATAGAACAATATGCCCATCAGACTGGGTAACTTCCCGTAAGACGGCGCGGAGTCTGTCTTCAAATTCCCCTCGATATTTCGCCCCAGCAATTAAACTTCCCATATCCAGGGAAATCAACTGGCGTTCTTTGAGAGATTCTGGCACATCTCCATTAATTATCCGTTGTGCCAATCCTTCTGCGATCGCGGTTTTACCGACACCAGGTTCGCCAATGAGTACCGGGTTATTTTTAGAACGTCGGGATAAGACTTGCACCACCCGACGAATCTCTTCATCCCGCCCAATTACCGGATCAAGTTTCCCTGCTTTGGCTTGTTCGGTCAAATCCCGCCCAAATTTCTCTAGCGCTTCATAGCGGGATTCTGGACTTTGATCGGTGACTTTTTGCGAACCCCGAATTGCTTTAATTGCGGCTTCGAGTTTGGGACTATCCAGGTCAAACCCTTTAAACAAACGGCGTCCAATCCGTTCATCGGCGGCTAATCCCAAGAGTAAATGTTCAACCGCAATATAATCATCTTCCAGGGCGACTCGGGCGGCTTCGGCATTATCCAGCATAATATCCAAGCCTCGCCCCAGGTAGAGTTGATCCACATTATTCACCTTAGCTTGGCGGTTGGCGAAGGCTTCCAATTGCTGCTTAAACGTCGGCACATCCACCGTCACCCGTGATAGAATCCGGGCGGCTAACCCCTCTTGTTCCACGAGTGCGATCGCCACATGTTCAACTTCTAGCTGTTGATTGCGACAGCGGCGGGCAACGTCTTGGGATTTAACGATCGCTTCCCAGGCTTTGTCGGTAAATTTGCTGGCGTCGGTGGGCTGCATGAGTGGTTATCTGCTTATCGAGTCTTGATTGAATAGTATCTCCCAGTGGCAGTATAACAATCTACTCTCGATCTGGTTCCCCTTCTCCCCACGGATCGGAGTTGGGGTTAGGGGATGAGGGGGAAATTTTGAGCAGTAGATAGACATAGCTGAAAACCTTACCAGCATTGCTTTTCGACCTTAAGTTGACACCAATGAACGTCGGTGCGCCCCTACGGTTTCCGGGCGTGAGATTATAATGAAGGGTTGTCTACAGACAGATGGTTGTTCAAGGATAAAATTACATCAGTCCTGACCAAGTTTGAACCGTGCGCCCCCTAAGTTTTTTCCCAAACCACGGTGTATTCCTAGAGAGGGATTTCAGGGTATCTTGTGCCACTGTCCAACTCTGCTGCGGGTTAAATAACACCAGTTCGGCGGGTTGCTCATTGGCTATCTTGGCGGGGGATTGACCTAGACAAGACGCTGGATTTGTGCTAATAGTTTGCCACAGTTGCAATGCTGAACATACGCCCGTTTCCACTAAATATTGCCAAAGTAAGGGTAACGCTAACTCTAAACCAATAACTCCCGGTGGCGCTTCGGCAAAGGCAACGGTTTTCTCTTCGTAGCTGTAGGGTGTATGGTCAATGGCAATAGCATCAATCACGCCATCCCGAATGCCTTCAATGAGGGCGATGCGGTCATCGGGATTGCCTAATGGGGGATCGAGGCGTAAATTGGGATTATAATTACTTACATCTTGAGTATCTAGTAGCAAATGCATCCAAGAGGTGCTGGCAGTAACTGGGACGCCTCGTGCTTTCGCCTCTTGAATCAATTCCACACCACGACAAGTTGAGATACGCATCAAATGCACCGGAGTCGCGATCGCACTCACCACTTCTATGATGGCAGATAATGCGGCTGATTCTGACATGGCGGGATTTCCGGGGATACCAAAACGGATAGAATTCGCCCCTTCGCGCATCACCCCATTTCCCTTTAACTTCGGGTCACACGCCCATAACGCCACAGGAATTGGCAACGGGCGCAGGTATTCTAACACTCGCCGCAGTAAAGCCAGATTCGATAAAGGACGCCCATCGGCAAAACCCACGACACCTGCGGCGGCTAACTCAGCTAATTCCGTCATCTGTTGTCCTTCCACACCCTGGGTTATCGCCCCCCAGTAATACAGGTGAGGGGAAGATTGGCTGGGATGGGAACGTTCCTGCTGGCGCACAGGGGCAAGTCCAGAAGGATTATCTAACGGCGGTACGGTATCCGGCAAAATGGCTAGTCGGGTAAAGCCTCCCGCCGTCGCCGCCGCCAGCAGTGATGCCCACGTTTCTCGTTCCTCATATCCGGGTTCCCCCGAATGACTGTAAAGATCAACTAAGCCAGTCCCTAAAATTAGACCTTGGCAATCCCGCACCACCGTATCACTTGACCACTCCGCAATTTTCGGTGCAACAGCCTTGATGATGCCGTCTGTAATTAGCACATCAGCGAGTTGGTCGGTTCCAGACACCGGATCTAAAATCCGGACTTGTTGCAGTAGTTCATTAGTCATGGGAAACACACAATTGGGGATTTAAAGACGGAGGGTTCAGTTGGTCTTTTTTCGGTTGCCACAACAGCGAAATACTGGACAAATCAGAATTCCCCGGATTGGACAATTGTTGCTTGTTGAACAAAGTCAAAAATATTAGCCGTGCGGAGACTATTTGTCAAGGCAAGTGTTCAAGACAAACCCAATAATCGAGTGACAAATACTCAGGAGCAAGAATGGCTTACCTTGTTTGTAGACCCAAAGCTATGGCAAGAGAAGACCGATAAATGGATGAACCTTCCGGAAAGCTAATGCTGTAAACACTTCTGGAGTAGAGAATTTCGTCTAGCGGCTATAGACTTTATTAAAAGTTCACACAATCTGGAGTTTTATCCTGCCACAGTCTTTGTATTTGAATCTCTTATCTCTCTATTTGGTCATTCGTCATACTCGCTTTCATCGAGAAGCAAGCTACGTCATTCGTCATT
>CAKZMA010000683.1 GCA_937127375.1 uncultured Coleofasciculus sp.
CATGGAAAGGATGCAGCCTCTTGCAAAGAGCCACTGAATCCAATCCTTAGCCGGATAAATACTGCGTCAAAGGTAGTAGATGTTCGGTGAAAAAGCAAGTAAATTCACCCAAAAAGGAGGAAAATAATGAGATTTTGGTTTTTTTGGTTCTAAATTATTGAAGTATCAATTTTTAAGTTTGATACTTTAAGACCAAAGATCTAAGTCGAGTGAAAAATCGTCACTCGGCTTGGTAAGAGTTAATTGGTCTTAAATTAACAAATTTAGCCAATGTAGCGCAGGCGAAATAAAACCGTACTGGTCTATATTTTGGCGAAATTTGGGATGCCATAAAAAAAGGAACCGAAGCATATTCCTTGATAGTTTTCACTACCTATTGGGTTCACTACCAGTTTTTAAGTCATGTCATATTCTCAATCAGCTAGTGCATCAGGCATTCGGGGTTGCTCTTAAGAGTTAGACAAAGCATTTTGGCAGCAATGGCAGCAGTATCAAGATTATCTTCACCGTTGTTGTATTAAGTGGATGGGGGGGAACCCAACCGATGCGGAAGATGCGCTCTCGCAGGCGATGCTGAAAGCTTGGGAGAAGGTGCAAAAGTATGCGGGGAAAATTACTAATTTTAAGTCTTGGTTGACAAGTCTGACTCATAATCTCTGCGTGGATATTCTTCGAGAACGCAGTCGGGGGGCGAATCGAGTTGAGGATATAGAAGGTTACGCTTTTGGTGAGGAGCAAAGACTGGTACGGAGTGAAGATACACCAGAAATTGCAATAGAGACTGACGAGAAAAGAATTGTGATTCGCCGTGCGATTGATAATTTACCTCCTCGGTTGCGCGAGACGTTTATCCTGCATTTTTATGAGGAATTGTCTTATCCAGAGATTGCCCAACAGCAAGAGATTTCCTATCAGAATGTCTGCAAGCGTATTTCCCAGGCGCGGAAGATTTTGCAAGAAGAGTTGAGGGGATATTTTATAGAGGAGGATGAGGCGGATACGGATAAATCTGTTCCACCGACTGCAACGGAGTCGGCAATAGGGGAAATGTCCCAGGGGAATGGGGGATTTGAAGCGGATGCAGGCGAGACGGTGACGTTAGTGACGTTATCCGAAGCGGTGGAGGAAGTGAAGAGTGTTGTTGTTGAGGAAGCGCAGGAGGTAGTGCGTGATGTGCAGCACTCTGAGTCGGTGATGGTTGCGGCGACTTGTGAGGGGAAGTTGGAAGTAAAGAGTGATGGTTGTCGGTGCGTTGAGGCGGCGCTGTGTGAATTGCTGCTAGCACCGATTTTGGCGTTGGCACAATTTGAGGAAGAAACTGGACGTTGGGGGAATTCCTGTCTGGCTGTGCAGAGGAAGCAACAACAGCATCAAGTGGGGAAAGTTGCGGGAGAATCTTTGCGATCGTCCCGCTCTCCTCCTTGGTATCGTTTTGCCTATTTTCAATCCTTGGTCAAGAGTCTGTCGGGGATAAAGGTGAGGATTCGTTTTTTTTAGTCAAACTTCTTCAAGTCTGCCTCATCCCAAGCTTATCTTTTGGCGATGCCTTACGGTAAGGTTCGTGCGATCAGTGTGGAAGTTTGCAATCTGTCGGGAAACTGGAATTAAGCCAGTATGTGCAGCAGTATCTTTCTGGATAGAAGAAACGGTTAGTCTTGGCGAAGAAGCTTTTCGGAAATGAAAAACGCTTCTAACTCAAAAAAATCAGAAATTGCTTCTCAGAATCGTCTTAGGAATGTACAACAGAGAACACTATTGTGATGTAAGAGGTTCAAATGATTGGAAACTCGTCAAACTCTGTAAAGCTGATGCTTTTCAAGTCAGGAAATCACATGTCACGAGATCTGGCTAAAACGTTAGTTCAGACGCTCGAAGGCGGCGATCCTACTCAGCAGTTATTGAATAAGCTATCAGATGATTCTTCAGATCTTCGAGGACTCATAGATAATATCAAGGATAAAAAAAAATGGATTTCAGGTAAACTTCCTGACGGGACACCTGCTATCTTCAACCGGAACGGTAGTGCGATGTGTGCAATTGCTACTACTGAGATGGATGCAGAAACTCGAGATAAATTAAATCTAAAAGACGCACAATATACTAGAATTGCCAATGTCTATTTCGGTTCACCAAGTTTCACGACTACTCAAGAAATAGGACTTGTAGTATTTGATGCAGCCGCAGCTACGGCTATTACTAAGGCTGTTAACCCTTTTATCTCTAAAATAATAGGTAGGCTTCAAGCTGGACTTGAAGCTCTTGTAACTAGAATTTTTGCTGCGGAGGTGGCTCAGGGGGAGGTTGTGATTGGTGAAGAAATTGAAGTTGTTGTGCAAGGAGAAATAGAGCAGACAATTGAAATAGAAGAAATCGCTGAGACATTTGTAATAGAAATAGATACTTCAATTGTAGAAGGTAGCTTAATACTTATTGGCAGAGGTCTTTTATCATTAATCGGTTGGGTCGCATTAGCACTAATAGTCTATTTTGCAGTCAAGTGGATAACAGACATTCTTTTCCGAAAATACAACAGTGTGTTATTCGTAGTCAATGTGACAGATCAGAATCTGCTACCAACATTACAGTATCTAGACAACATACCATCTCAGAAGGTTGGAGATTCATCAAAACAGACTTTATGGGCTATTAGTTCTGTTGAACAATCTCCATTTAAAGATTTTAATCCAGATGATCCAGTAGTATCTACAGCAATGTACTCGTTTTATAACCATAATAAAATTTTAGAAGGTTTGGGATATCTTATAGAGTTCAAAAATGTAACTAAAGACACAACTAGCTCCCTACAAAATATGATGGCTACGGTTGATATACCACGCATAAGTGATAATTCAATCTCTGTATGGTTCAACGAAAATTCAACTGACTACAAAGCCCTTTATAAGGCAAAAGAAGGTTGCAACAAGAAATTACAAGTAGAAGCCTCTCTGGGTGACTATACTGCAACACTCACTATAAATGCTTTGAGTGGTGCAAAAGATAATCAATATATGTCAGTTTTGACTATTGCTGACAAAGAGAATTTTCAAGATTTTAAAGACTACGCAGATCAGTAAATGAGCGTACCATTCAATTCTAAAGATAGACAACAACAAGTCCAAATCTTTTCTTTGAATTGACACAACGCAGAAGTTTTGGAAAAAGCGCCATAACTCAACTGAGTCATCTTATTTTTGCTGAACGTACAGAATTGAACCCTCCCCACCTCAATCAAAGATTATAAGTGGGGAGGGATACAAATTATGACATTATTCCAGATGGGAATAGCCATTAAAAATTATTGGCACAAAAAAGAAAATCTAGGGTACATATTTGTCTCAGTTTAAATCGGTTGATATTGTTGGCTCACTTGAGCTTAATTAGGTTGGTTAAATTGGGTAACTGGAACTCATCTCGTGCGGCAATAAATATTTGAGCGATGATGCCACTAGCAAACTGATTAAGAGCGTAACACCCCAGCCTGCGTTTAAGATATTTTCTACTTATCCACAACCTTGGTGGCAAGATTTATATCTGACTTCAGGTCGCAGCGTCACCGATCTGCCCATTCGTCAAACTTATTATTGGACTGATAATCAGGGAAATTCAATTAAGGATGGGTCAGCAATGCTCATGGCTAGTTATGACGATGGCAACAACCCTGATTTTTGGAGCGGCTACCGCGATTGGGAAGGTGCAAAATTTAAATTAATGGGTTCACAAAAAAATGAGATTAAATGGACGGATAATGCCCCTCAATGGAGTGACTACGAACCAAAGCAGGCACAAATGAAACTTGAGATGACACGGCAACTTGCCGAGCTTCACGGAGTTTCTGAAGAAAGGATTCAGCCAAAAAGTATTTGTTATAAGAACTGGGCTGAAGATCCATTTGGTGGGGGTTGGAATTTCTGGAACATTGGAGTTAAAAGTCCAGAGGTAATGAAAGCTATCATTAAGCCCCATTCAAACGTACCACTCTACATCTGCGGTGATGCCTATTCCAACTGGCAAGGATGGGTGGAAGGTGCTTTGGAAACCGCCAATATGGTGTTGAATAAGTTCACAAAGGATTGTCAATAACTGTATTTCTATCTGTCAAATAAATAATACGACAAATCAGATTACACAAGAGCAACAGCGCTGGACTCGGTAGTAGGAAGCGATCGCTCTTTTAATTAACCAGCTTCCTACTAATTGCCTAACCTCTGCTCTTTAAAACAGCAGAAATACTGAGAATTAATCCGAGATTAAAAAAATAATATTCGGGTTAATTTGCATTTATTTTTTGGGAAATTATATTTTTTAAACTCAACAAATATCTTTAAAACATAGACAATATTATTGATAAAGTGTTACACTCAAAGAAGTTAAATGCAAAAATTTAACTAAACTAAAAAAAGGAGGCAGAATTGATGTTTTTGCTTCATCGTATTTTCCGTTTCTGGTTAGTCTAATTTTCTAAATTTTTCAGCAATATATTATTGATATTGCTGATGCAGTATGACTGACATTTCCGGTAGGGTGGGCATTGCTCATCCTACATCTTTCTTTTCCGACTGACAGGGGCTAGGGCGGGGAGCGATGATGGAGAAAAGAATTCAGTCTATCAAACAGATTATTGATGACTAAAAATAACTGTAAAGTGGGCAATGCCAACCTTCCCTGGTAAGAAGCTATCCCAACTAGAACTACCCAAGTCAAAGTATAAATTGTCCCTCTATACTAACTCCCCTAACTCATGGAACTAATTTGGTTCTTCAAAACCCTAAAAAAATACATTGCCGACTACAAATGGCAATTCATTTTACTCTTTATCTGCCTAATATTCGACGCCGCCTTTGACTCAATCTTCCGAGCCAGCTTAAAATTTATCATCGACGCCGCCATCGTTCCCCAAAACTACAGACTTCTCGTTCTCATCCTATCCTTGCTAGCCGTCGGAGCCTTTTTATATATCTGCATCGGCGTACTCGGACTTTCCCTCGGCGCACGTTTAATTGGCAATTAGCCCTACTCAGTTTAATTGGGTTAACTCTGTGCGCCATTGCCC